>NZ_PQTC01000077.1:0-646 GCF_003850715.1 Enterobacter sp. 301B | reverse complement strand
TAGGTAGCTTAACCTTCGGGAGGGCGCTTACCACTTTGTGATTCATGACTGGGGTGAAGTCGTAACAAGGTAACCGTAGGGGAACCTGCGGTTGGATCACCTCCTTACCTTAAAGAACCTGCCTTTGTAGTGCTCACACAGATTGTCTGATGAAAAACAGCAGTAAAAAATCTCTGCAGGCTTGTAGCTCAGGTGGTTAGAGCGCACCCCTGATAAGGGTGAGGTCGGTGGTTCAAGTCCACTCAGGCCTACCAAACTCCTTTTAAAGGATGAGCGGTACAGAGATTACAAACGATGGGGCTATAGCTCAGCTGGGAGAGCGCCTGCCTTGCACGCAGGAGGTCTGCGGTTCGATCCCGCATAGCTCCACCATCCTTTACTGCGAACACAAGAAAACTTCAGAGTGAACCTGAAAAGGTGCACTGCGAAGTTTTGCTCTTTAAAAATCTGGATCAAGCTGAAAATTGAAACGACACATCTTTAATGGTGTGTTCGAGTCTCTCAAATTTTCGCAATCATGAAGTGAAACATCTTCGGGTTGTGAGGTTAAGCGACTAAGCGTACACGGTGGATGCCCTGGCAGTCAGAGGCGATGAAGGACGTGCTAATCTGCGAAAAGCGCCGGCGAGGTGATATGAACCTTTGA
>NZ_PQTC01000076.1:0-793 GCF_003850715.1 Enterobacter sp. 301B | reverse complement strand
GATGTTATTCACCCTGGCCAACCTGTTTCGGGTGGACCAAATGATACGTCAGTGGGAGAGATCTCAGTAAAAACCGGAAATAACGCCAGAAATGGTGGAAAAAATAGCCTAAATAGGCTGATTCGATGTGTTTGCGGGAAAAAAATCGGCCCAGATCCGCGAAATTTTAATCAGCGAGTCAGCTTGGGAAGAAATGACCTGCTTATTCGCACCTTCCCTAACGCGATGATGTTTGTGGTTGCGGCTCCCGCTGCCGCCGCCAATGGAACGACACCTATATCCATTGCCATAGATGCAGCTTCTGTAACTGATGCTAAGAAGTCAATTTTACTCAGAAATTTATCAACAGCTAATAACGGCGGTACGCGCCTTTTAGCAATAGGGAGATAGTTAAAACGTTCGTTTGGGGGAAGCGGCAACGCTGCCAGCTGTTAGCGGTGTTATTGGCTATAACGGATGGGCCAAAATCCCGATGAGTGGTAACAAAAATTTAATTCTTCAATGGGGGCAAGGTGCTGTTAATACAGCAGGTAGTGGAGAGGTCTACACATCTTCGCTTCCTGTAGCGTTCCCATCCGTGTTTGCACAAGTATATGTTACGCATAATAATCCTGAGGATGCTGGCGTTGGGTTTGGTTCTGCAGCGCCTGCAACCCTTTCAACTTTTACTACAAGAGCGGTTAAGTTATCTCAGGCTGGAGCCGTTCTAAATGCGTTAAATGCAAACGTGTCATTCCGGTTTATAGCCATAGGATATTAAGCAAATAACGTTCGTTTGGGAGAAGCGGCAAAA
>NZ_PQTC01000075.1:0-795 GCF_003850715.1 Enterobacter sp. 301B | reverse complement strand
CAGACCGTTCCGTGGCAAAGCAAAAGTTCAAAATCACCAACTGGCCCACCTACAATAAAGCCCTCATCAACCGTGGCTCCATAACTTTCTGGCTGGATGATGAAGCTATTCAGGCCTGGTATGAGTCAGCAACACCTTCTTCACGAGGCAGACCTCAGCGCTATTCTGACCTTGCCATCACGACTGTGCTGGTCATTAAACGCGTATTCAGGCTGACCCTGCGCGCTGCGCAGGGCTTTATTGATTCCATTTTTTCTCTGATGAACGTTCCGCTACGCTGCCCGGATTACAGCTGTGTCAGCAGGCGGGCAAAGCCGGTTAACGTCAGTTTCAAAATGCCCACCCGGGGTGAAATCGCACACCTGGTAATTGATTCCACCGGGCTGAAGGTCTTCGGTGAAGGCGAGTGGAAAGTCAAAAAGCATGGCCAGGAACGCCGCCGTATCTGGCGTAAGCTGCATCTCGCCGTTGACAGTAAAACACATGAAATCATCTGCGCTGACCTGTCGCTGAACAACGTTACGGACTCAGAGGCCTTCCCCGGGTTAATCCGGCAAACCCACCGGAAAATCAGGTCAGCCGCCGCCGATGGCGCTTACGATACCCGGCTATGTCACGATGAACTGCGGCGTAAGAAAATCAGCGCGCTTATCCCGCCCCGAAAAGGTGCGGGTTACTGGCCCGGTGAATATGCAGACCGTAACCGTGCAGTGGCTAATCAGCGAATGACCGGGAGTAATGCGCGGTGGAAATGGACAACAGATTACAACCGTCGCTCGATAGCGGAAACGGCGA
>NZ_PQTC01000074.1:0-885 GCF_003850715.1 Enterobacter sp. 301B | reverse complement strand
CGATGCTGAGCCTGTAATAGGTATTCTTCATCGTGTAGCTGACAGAGGTATCTTCTCCCTGCTTGCTTTCACCACCATCCATTTCGGTGATACGGCCGCGCAGCTCGACCTCAACCAGCAGGCTTTCACCATCGGTGTAATACTCACCAGCGAAGCGGAAGCGGGTTTCGTCGATATCGCCGCAGTAGTTCAGTAAAAGCGACTGAACCAGACCACCAACCACCATCGTGGTGTCCAGTGCGCCACTGTCCAGACCGAGATCCACCGCAGCAGAGCCAATCATCCCGCCCCCCTGAAAGTCTTCAGTTTTACGGGTCAGTTTTGGCAGCGTCACAGAAGAGACTTTGCCGATGCAGTTGCTGCCGTTCACAAAGCAGGTGAACAGGCGCAGTTTGTGAGGAACAGCCATTTATGCACCTCCCAGCGAAGAGAACGCCGACTCGAAATACTCATCCGTGAAGGTCTGGTAGAGCGTCAGATCTTCCATTGGCGGAACCGGTGTATATTTATAGCGAATGCGTACCTGACCCTGACGGAGACCGGGTGTCGGGTTATCCAGGATATCAAACCAGCATTCCGAACCGATCAGCCGCCCCTGTGTCACCAGCGAATTGAGTTTGCCGCTGATACCGCTGACCACGTCCTTAACGTTGGCCGGGGTTAGCGGTTCGTCCACTGATTCAAATTGCGCCTCAGCGATACTGTCAGCCAGAATCTGTGCCGTACGGGTATAAACCTCAAAGATATAATCTTTGGTATCCGTAACACGGTTGCCCCAGAACCGGAAACCGTTACGCTTGATGAGCGTCGTGATCTCCTTGTTGTTGAGTTCGTTCGCGTCGCTGTCTTCGGCCTGTAGCGACCAGAAAACATCCTGCGAAATGC
>NZ_PQTC01000073.1:0-948 GCF_003850715.1 Enterobacter sp. 301B | reverse complement strand
TACGTCACGGTCGTATCAAAAAATGCTTCACGCGAGATACGGCGATCCGCTATCTGGCTTTCTTCATGACCACCGAGGCTTTTGAGCGTTCAGGTTTTCCGCAGCATCACCCGCGAGTGCGTATTGATCGCGATGATATGGAGGTATGGCGAGACGGGGAAACAAAGGCTGAGTATCTGGCCGCCCACCAGCGTTGTGTTCGCCGTCTGCGTCGTATCCTGGCGCGCAAGCGAGAAATGGAAAAATGGTGTGAAAAATGGGACGCGATGCACGAGCGTTACGTCAAAGAAGTAGATGCATTGCAAGCCATCAAACCAGAAGGAGTGCATTAATGGTTGATTCAAGCTTTACCCCAGAGCCTACTTCATCCGGCATCCGTTTTGGTAACCGAGTTATTGGTTATTCAGTTGCGGTTCGCCAGCTCGACAACGGTAATTATGACAAACGAATTCCGGATGGACTTGAACTGTTGGCTTGCATTATGGAAGGGATTGAAAGCGGCTGGTTTAACCCGGGCATCGAGAAAGAAATCATTCTTTGGCGCTGGATGCTGGTTGCCGTCTTTATTACGGAAGAGCAGGAAAAGAACGGGACCAGTGAGGTGGCCAACGATTCAGGAGGTTTCGACAAAGCAGTTATCTACTCCGGCCAGCACGGTTCAATCAGTATTTATCCTGCGCCAGAGCGATTCGCACTTGCTAATCATGTGGAAGGTATTGCCATTGAGAAATACGGCCAGGAGCTTGGTCAGCAGATGGCTCTGCGCATGTACAAGGGCATGTTAGCGGAAGACGAAGTGCAGGGGCTTCAGCTGTCACAATTTGGCCGGGAGGGTTTTAATTTGCTGCACGACAGTTTCATCGAACAGATTCAGAAAGAAGGCATGCCTGACATGCCAGTTATGCACTGAGGTGATTATGAGCGACGTTGTTCTTCTGGTACCGAATG
>NZ_PQTC01000072.1:0-965 GCF_003850715.1 Enterobacter sp. 301B | reverse complement strand
TCCATCGCGATTGGGTGGATCAGAGTCACAACCATCTTGATGTTGTCGCCTGGCATTACCATCTCTACGCCTTCTGGCAGTTCGATGGTACCGGTCACGTCAGTTGTACGGAAGTAGAACTGTGGACGGTAGCCTTTGAAGAACGGAGTATGACGGCCGCCTTCGTCTTTGGACAGAATGTACACTTCAGATTCGAACTTGGTGTGTGGCTTGATTGAGCCTGGCTTCGCCAGAACCTGACCACGTTCGATTTCTTCACGCTTGATACCACGCAGCAGAACACCAACGTTCTCACCAGCACGGCCTTCGTCCAGCAGTTTGCGGAACATTTCAACGCCAGTACAGGTAGACTTCGCAGTCTCTTTGATACCAACGATTTCAACTTCTTCACCAACTTTGATGATACCGCGCTCTACACGACCGGTAACAACGGTACCACGACCGGAGATGGAGAATACGTCTTCGATTGGCAGCAGGAATGGCTTGTCAATCGCACGCTCTGGTTCTGGGATGTAAGAATCCAGGTAGCCAGCCAGTTCGATGATTTTCTCTTCCCACTCTGCTTCGCCTTCCAGCGCTTTCAGCGCGGAACCACGAACGATTGGGGTATCGTCGCCTGGGAAATCGTACTGAGACAGCAGTTCACGAACTTCCATCTCTACCAGTTCCAGCAGCTCTTCGTCATCAACCATGTCGCATTTGTTCAGGAACACGATGATGAAAGGAACGCCTACCTGACGACCCAGCAGGATGTGCTCACGAGTCTGAGGCATAGGGCCGTCAGTCGCAGCAACAACCAGGATCGCGCCGTCCATCTGCGCAGCACCGGTGATCATGTTTTTAACATAGTCGGCGTGGCCTGGGCAGTCTACGTGTGCGTAGTGGCGAGTCGGGGTGTCATACTCAACGTGAGAGGTGTTGATGGTGATACCACGAGCTTTTTCTTCTGGTGCGTTATCGATCTG
>NZ_PQTC01000071.1:0-973 GCF_003850715.1 Enterobacter sp. 301B | reverse complement strand
CCAGTGTGGCCAGAGTGCGTTCACCGAAGACGTGCGCCACAACCGTCCTCCGTATCCTGTCATACGCGTAAAACAGCCAGCGCTGACGTGATTTAGCACCGACGTAGCCCCACTGTTCGTCCATTTCCGCGCAGACAATCACATCACTGCCCGGCTGTATGCGCGAGGTTACCGACTGCGGCCTGAGTTTTTTAAGTGACGTAAAATCGTGTTGAGGCCAACGCCCATAATGCGGGCGGTTGCCCGGCATCCAACGCCATTCATGGCCATATCAATGATTTTCTGGTGCGTACCGGGTTGAGAAGCGGTGTAAGTGAACTGCAGTTGCCATGTTTTACGGCAGTGAGAGCAGAGATAGCGCTGATGTCCGGCAGTGCTTTTGCCGTTACGCACCACCCCGTCAGTAGCTGAACAGGAGGGACAGCTGATAGAAACAGAAGCCACTGGAGCACCTCAAAAACACCATCATACACTAAATCAGTAAGTTGGCACCATTACCGCTTTCGACAAGGAAATTCGGCTCATCAACCATTTTTTGCAGCAAACTAATATTAAGCTGCAATAATCGCTCTGCTTCATTACACAGTAACGTGATATTGTTCTCGTGCATTATTATTCCTTACTAATGCATTTGCTGAGACTACCTGGATTGTTCTCTTATTAATACTATCGCATTTGAGTCTAACTGATAACATTCTGTTTTGGAAGATATGTTTAGACTGGCCCCATGAATCTCCAGACAGTTGGTATCACTTAAGGAAGGTGCGAATAAGCAGGTCATTTCTTCCCAAGCTGACTCGCTGATTAAAATTTCGCGGATCTGGGCCGATTTTTTTCCCGCAAACAATCGAATCAGCCTATTTAGGCTATTTTTTCCACCATTTCTGGCGTTATTTCCGGTTTTTACTGAGATCTCTCCCACTGACGTATCATTTGGTCCACCCGAAACAGGTTGGCCAGGGTGAATAACATC
>NZ_PQTC01000070.1:0-1049 GCF_003850715.1 Enterobacter sp. 301B | reverse complement strand
TGAATAAAT
This sequence comes from Enterobacter sp. 301B, assembly GCF_003850715.1. Classification (NCBI taxonomy): domain Bacteria; kingdom Pseudomonadati; phylum Pseudomonadota; class Gammaproteobacteria; order Enterobacterales; family Enterobacteriaceae; genus Enterobacter; species Enterobacter sp. 301B. The sequence goes on along the minus strand of NZ_PQTC01000070.1, from coordinate 1,040 downwards.
CGAACTTTTGCTGAGTTGAAGGATCAGATCACGCATCTTCCCGACAACGCAGACCGTTCCGTGGCAAAGCAAAAGTTCAAAATCACCAACTGGCCCACCTACAATAAAGCCCTCATCAACCGTGGCTCCATAACTTTCTGGCTGGATGATGAAGCTATTCAGGCCTGGTATGAGTCGGCAACGCCTTCATCACGGGGAAGACCTCAGCGCTATTCTGATCTCGCCATCACCACCGTTCTGGTCATTAAACGCGTGTTCAGGTTGACCCTGCGGGCTGCACAGGGTTTTATTGATTCCATTTTTACACTGATGAATGTTCCGTTGCGCTGCCCGGATTACACCAGTGTCAGCAAGCGCGCAAAGTCGGTTAATGTCAGTTTCAAAACGTTCACCCGGGGTGAAATCGCGCATCTGGTGATTGATTCCACCGGGCTGAAGGTCTTTGGTGAAGGCGAATGGAAAGTCAAAAAACACGGCAAAGAACGCCGTCGTATATGGCGAAAGTTGCATCTGGCAGTTGACAGCAACACACATGAAATCATCTGTGCAGACCTGTCGCTGAACAATGTGACGGACTCAGAAGCCTTCCCGGGTCTTATCCGGCAGACTCACAGAAAAATCAGGGCAGCATCGGCAGACGGCGCTTACGACACCCGGCTCTGTCACGATGAACTGCGGCGTAAGAAAATCAGCGCGCTTATCCCACCCCGAAAAGGCGCGGGTTACTGGCCCGGTGAATATGCAGACCGTAACCGTGCAGTGGCTAATCAGCGAATGACCGGGAGTAATGCGCGGTGGAAATGGACAACAGATTACAACCGTCGCTCGATAGCGGAAACGGCGATGTACCGGGTAAAACAGCTGTTCGGGGGTTCACTGACGCTGCGTGACTACGATGGTCAGGTTGCGGAGGCTATGGCCCTGGTACGAGCGCTGAACAAAATGACGAAAGCAGGTATGCCTGAAAGCGTGCGTATTGCCTGAAAACACAACCCGCTACGGGGGAGACTTACCCGAAATCTGATTTATTCAACAAAGCC
>NZ_PQTC01000069.1:0-1221 GCF_003850715.1 Enterobacter sp. 301B | reverse complement strand
TGACCTGCTCCCCGTTGATTAGTACACCCCGATGTTAGTAATGTCTTCATAAGCCACATGAGGACATCCCCATGAAGAAGCGTTTTTCCGATGAACAGATCATCAGTATTCTCCGCGAAGCCGAAGCTGGGGTACCCGCCCGTGAACTCTGCCGCAAGCATGCCATTTCCGATGCCACGTTTTACATCTGGCGTAAGAAGTATGGCGGTATGGAGGTGCCTGAAGTTAAGCGCCTGAAGTCGCTTGAGGAAGAGAACGCCAGACTCAAGAAGCTGCTTGCCGAAGCCATGCTGGATAAAGAGGCGCTTCAGGTGGCTCTTGGGCGAAAGTACTGACGACAGACCAGAAGCGGGAAGCCGTGATGTTGATGTGTGATGCGGCCGGTCTGTCGCAACGTCGTGCCTGCAGGCTTACAGGTTTATCCCTGTCGACCTGCCGCTATGAGGCTCACCGTCCGGCTGCTGATGCGCATTTATCAGGGCGCATCACTGAGCTGGCACTGGAGCGCAGGCGTTTTGGCTACCGTCGTATTTGGCAGTTGCTGCGCCGTGAAGGGCTTCATGTTAATCATAAGCGCGTGTACCGGCTTTATCACCTCAGTGGCCTGGGCGTAAAACGCAGAAGACGTCGTAAAGGGCTGGCAACAGAACGTCTGCCGCTGCTCCGTCCGGCGGCGCCCAATCTGACCTGGTCGATGGATTTCGTCATGGACGCACTTTCCACCGGTCGCAGGATCAAGTGTCTTACCTGCGTCGATGATTTCACAAAGGAATGCCTGACGGTCACTGTTGCCTTTGGGATTTCAGGCGTTCAGGTCACGCGTATTCTGGACAGCATTGCACTGTTTCGAGGCTATCCGGCGACGATAAGAACTGACCAGGGGCCGGAGTTCACTTGCCGTGCACTGGATCAATGGGCCTTTGAGCATGGTGTTGAGTTGCGCTTAATCCAGCCGGGCAAGCCAACGCAGAACGGATTTATTGAGAGCTTTAACGGACGATTTCGCGATGAATGTTTGAATGAGCACTGGTTCAGCGATATCGTTCATGCCAGGAAAATTATTAATGACTGGCGGCAGGATTATAACGAATGCCGCCCGCACTCCACGCTGAATTATCAGACACCGTCTGAATTTGCAGCGGGCTGGAGAAAGGGTCATTCTGAGAATGAAGATTCCGACGTTACTAACTGAGTGTTGTATCTAATCGTGGGGGCAGGTCA
>NZ_PQTC01000006.1:0-250281 GCF_003850715.1 Enterobacter sp. 301B | reverse complement strand
CGCGATCAACAACCTGTTTGACTGCTTCAGTTTTAAACTCTTCGGGATAACGCTTACCGCTCATGGGCACCTCTCTTTAAGCCATCTTAAATGACTCTGAGGTGTCTGTTAAACCCGTGGCGATTCAGAGGCAGATATAAATTTCCGCGTCAGGAAAGCGCAGTTTGGTGATGGATATGAGCAGGTTTCAGGGGATGGATTGAATACCAGAACCCAGCAGTGGACGCTCAACTTTACTGGCAACGAAACCTACATTTCCGCCATTAAATCTTTTCTCGACAGGCATGAAGGGACGAAAGCCTTTCAGTGGAAGCCACCGCTCGAACCTTTGGGTTTGTATCGTTGCGAAACGTATAAACCCACCGGGCTCGGCGCTGGGAAATTCAACCTTGAAGCAACATTCATCCAGGCATTTAAACCATGAGCTTAAACGCAGACTATCAGAAGCTGGAATCAGGAAACGACGTTCGTCTGATTGAGGTGGACGGTTCTTCTTTTGGACTGACGGACGTTCTCCGGTTTCACAATTACAACATTCCCCACACCGAAGCGGAAATAGTCGCCGCCGGCGGGGATGAGGCCAAGCTCCCGGCGAAACCAATCTGGTGGCAGGGTAATGAATATTCTGCCTGGCCTTATCAGCTGGAAGGGCTGGAGAAATCGACCAGTGGCAGCAATGCGACGCCATCACTGACGGTCGCGAACATCGAAAGCTCTATTTCTGCCCTGTGTCTTGCGTATGACGATTTGCTACAGGCTAAGGTCACTATTCACGACACAAAGGCAAAATATCTCGATGCGAAAAACTTCGCAGGCGGTAACCCTACAGCAGATCCGACTCAGGAGAAAATTCAGGTCTGGTATATCGACGGGAAAACGACCGAGCTTGCCGGCGAAACCATCGAGTTTGTACTGTCCAGCCCTATGGATCTTCAGGGGCAAATGATCCCGACACGGCAGCTTCATTCCCTGTGTACATGGTGCATTCGTAATAAGTACCGCACCGGCGATGGTTGCGACTATGCCGGTACGCGTTATTTCGACAAAAACAACAACCCGGTAAGCGATCCGTCACTGGATGAATGCAACGGAACGCTGACGGCCTGCAAACTTCGGTTCGGTGAAAACAACGAGCTCTCGTTTGGTGGGTTCCCGGGTACGTCGCTGATCAGGAGCTGATATGCGTCAGAAAACAATTGATGCGATTATGGCGCATGCTGCCACTGAATATCCTCGTGAGTGCTGTGGTGTGGTGGCGCAGAAAAGCCGCGTTGAACGTTATTTTCCTTGCCGGAATCTTGCCGCGGCGCCGGAGGACAATTTTGTCCTTTGCCCCGAAGATTACGCATCCGCTGAGGACTGGGGTACGGTGATCGCCATCGTTCACAGCCACCCTGACGCCACTACGCAGCCGAGCGAACTGGATAAAGCGCAATGCGACGCAATGCTTTTACCCTGGCATATCGTGAGCTGGCCGGAGGGGGATTTACGCACCATCCAGCCGCGCGGAGAGCTGCCGTTGCTGGAGCGTCCTTTTGTGCTTGGTCACTTTGACTGCTGGGGGCTGGTAATGAGCTATTTCCGGCAAACGCATGGTATCGAACTCCACGATTACCGGGTTGATTATCCCTGGTGGGAAAACGACTATCCGGACAACTTCTATCAGGATTGCTGGTACGAGTGCGGATTCCGTGAATTCGACGGGCCGCCGAAACCTGGCGATATGGTGATCATGCAGGTGCAGGCTGATAAGTGGAACCACGCGGGTATATTGCTGGAGGGCAATATGCTGCTGCACCACCTGTACGGTCACCTGAGTCAGCGAGTACCATATGGCGGTTACTGGCAGGAACGAACGATGAAGATTCTCCGTTACAAATCTCTGTGCTAACCTTTTGCAAAACGAAAAAAGGGGTTAGGGATATGAGGAAATTTCTTTCGATATTAGCGTGTAGCCTGATTATTGTTGGTTGCACACCTTCTGAAAAGGATTTTATTGACATGGGGGAGTCCTTGGTCAAAGACACCCTTAAAGATCCGGACAGTGCCAAGTTTGAATCATTTTTCCGTGATTTTGGTGAAAATTCTGGATATGTTTGCGGTTATGTGAATGCTAAAAATTCATACGGCGCATACACGGGTAAAAAACCATATTATGTGCGGATTGAGGTCAAAGATGGAAAGGTCAATAATCATGGACCAATCATCATTATTAATGACCAAGACCAGAAGAAAATTGATTCCTATGAGTCAATCTGTCAAAGGGACTGATGTGCCATGAAAAAGATTATCCTCCCAATTTTTATCTTCCTGCTGATGGGATGTTCTGTTTCTTCACTAGAAGAACAAAAACCTATCCTATCAGAGCATTCAACAAAAACTGTTGATGAGGTTAATCGTTGCCTTGCTCCTAAATGGGTGGAGCTACGATCTTCAAGCTCAAGCATACCCACTGAATCAGGATACAAAATCACAGCATCAGACGATATATTCGGTGCTCTTTCAGTGGTGAATATCGATAAATCAGCGACAGGCGGAAGCGATATAAAGGTTTATGCCGTCGCGAAAGGATGGAACGACCACTGGGCTACGGCCGCCAGATCATGTCTTTGAAAACCCTAAAATAATCTAAGCCACCTTCGGGTGGCTTTTTTTATGGAGAATGAAAATGTCAGAGGTTATGACCAGAATTGAGCTCGGCGGTGTTTTGGGTAAAACCTACGGGAAGGTTCACCATCGTCTAATAAGAACAACCGCAGAAGCGATAAACTCACTTACAAAAACAATAGACGGGCTGGAGAAATTTTTGATAACCAGCAAAGCAAGGGGCCTGACCTACGCCGTCTTTAAAGATAAAAAAAATATCGGAAAAGATGATTTTGGTTTTCCGGTAACAGGTGAAGTTATTCGAATTGTCCCTGTAGTGATCGGAAGTAAAAAAGCTGGAGTTTTACAGACAATTCTTGGAGCTGTTCTTGTCGTTGCGGGGATTGCAGTTGGAATGCTTTCTGGTGGAACACTATCTGCTGTTGGTTACGGAGCCGCGAAGTTTGGTGCAGCTATGATCGCTGGTGGAGTTGTTCAGATGCTTTCGCCTCAACCCGGTGGCCTGGCCAGCAAACAAAGCGCAGATAACCGTGCATCGTATGCGTTCGGTGGGGTGACAAACACCGCCGCACAGGGTTACCCGGTTCCGCTCCTTTACGGCCGCCGGCGAATCGGCGGGGCAATTATTTCCGCCGGGATTTATGTCGAAGATCAGCAGTAGATAACAAACCTTTTTACAAGCCACCTTCGGGTGGCTTTTTTTATGGGCGCGATATGGCGAATAAAATTACCGGACGAAAAGGGGGGAGCTCCAGTTCCCGAACTCCTACCGAACAGCCTGATGATCTGCAATCTGTAGCGAAGGCAAAGATTCTCGTTGCGCTTGGGGAAGGGGAGTTTGCTGGACAGCTCACCGGGAAGGATATCTACCTGGACGGAACGGCGCTGGAGAACGCCGACGGCTCCCAAAACTTCAGCGGCGTTACGTGGGAATTTCGCGCGGGTACACAGGCCCAGAAGTACATTCAGGGCATTCCCGGTACCGAAAACGAAATCAGCGTGGGAACCGAGGTAACGAGCGCTACAGCGTGGACACGAACCTTCACCAATACACAGCTTTCAGCGGTTCGTTTACGCCTGAAATGGCCATCGCTTTTCAAGCAGGAGGACGATGGCGATCTGGTTGGTTACTCGGTTAATTATGCGATTGACTTGCAGACGGACGGCGGGACATGGCAGACAGTCCTCAATACCAGTGTGACCGGGAAAACGACCTCAGGTTATGAGCGTAGCCATCGTATTGATTTACCTCAGGCGGGCAGCACCTGGACAATCAGACTACGCAAAATTACCGCTGACGCCAACAGCGCGAAAATCGGCGACACGATGACGCTACAGAGCTTCACTGAGGTGATTGATGCGAAATTGCGATATCCGAACACCGCGCTGCTGTACATCGAATTCGACTCCAGCCAGTTTAATGGCTCTATACCTCAGATCTCCTGTGAGCCTCGTGGCCGCGTTATTCGGGTTCCTGATACTTACGACCCAGAAACCCGCTCTTACAGCGGGACATGGACCGGGGCGTTTAAGTGGGCATGGACGGATAACCCTGCGTGGATATTTTACGATCTGGTTGTTTCTGACCGGTTCGGACTCGGTCACCGTTTGACTGCTGCTAACATCGATAAATGGACGCTTTATCAGGTCGCCCAGTATTGCGATCAGATGGTTCCGGACGGTAAGGGTGGCGATGGAACAGAACCACGCTATACCTGCAACGTGTACATCCAGGACCGAAACGACGCTTACACAGTCCTGCGTGATTTTGCGGCCATATTCCGTGGCATGACGTACTGGGGTGGCGATCAGATCGTTGCTCTGGCCGATATGCCCCGTGATGTGGATTACAGCTACACGCGCGCTAATGTTGTTGGCGGTCGCTTCACCTATTCAAGCAGCACCACGAAAACCCGCTACACTACAGCGCTGGTTTCATGGTCCGATCCCGGTAACGCCTATGCTGACGCGATGGAACCCGTATTCGAGCAGGCGCTGGTGGCGCGGTACGGCTTCAATCAGCTGGAAATGACAGCCATCGGCTGTACCAGGCAGTCAGAAGCGAACAGAAAGGGGCGCTGGGGTATTCTCACCAACAACAAGGATCGCGTTGTTTCGTTTGATGTCGGGCTGGACGGAAACATACCGCAGCCAGGCTATATCATCGCTGTGGCAGACGAGCTGCTTTCCGGAAAGGTTATGGGCGGTCGCATCAGCGCCGTTAACGGTCGCGTTATCAAACTTGACCGTGTAGCTGATGCAGCAGCAGGTGATCGTCTTATCCTTAACCTTCCCTCCGGAGCGTCACAGAGCAGGACCATTCAGGCGGTTAACGGGGAATCGGTCACAGTCACCACCGCGTACAGTGAGACGCCTCAGGCCGAAGCTGTCTGGGTTGTTGAGTCAAACGAACTCTACGCGCAGCAGTATCGTGTTGTGAGTGTCGCTGATAACGATGATGGCACTTTCACCATTACCGGTGCATGGCACGATCCGGATAAATATGCCCGAATCGATACCGGAGCCATCATTGACCAGCGGCCGGTGAGCGTGATCCCTCCGGGCAACCAGTCGCCGCCTGCGAACATCGTGATCAGCTCGTTTTCGGTGGTGCAGCAAAATATCAGCGTCGAAACGATGCGCGTGAGCTGGGACCAGGCGCAGAACGCTATCGCCTATGAAGCGCAATGGCGCCGCAATGATGGGAACTGGGTTAACGTGCCGCGCAGCTCCACCACGTCATTCGACGTCCCCGGGATTTATGCCGGGCGCTACCTGGTGCGCGTGCGCGCAATCAATGCCGCAGAAATCTCGTCCGGATGGGGCTATTCAGAAGAGAAAACGCTGACGGGGAAAGTGGGCAATCCACCGAAGCCGGTCGGCTTCATTGCTTCTGAAAACGTGGTATTCGGTATTGAGCTGAACTGGGGATTCCCCGCGAATACCGACGACACGCTGAAGACGGAAATTCAGTACAGCCTGACCGGTACCGAAGACGATGCGATGCTGCTGGCAGATGTACCCTATCCGCAGCGCAAGTATCAGCAGATGGGCCTTAAGGCAGGGCAAATTTTCTGGTACCGCGCGCAGCTGGTGGACCGCAGCGGAAACGAATCAGGGTATACAGACTTTGTGCGCGGACAGGCCAGCATTGATGTATCCGATATCACCGATGCCATTCTGGAGGACATGAAAGGCTCCGATACGTTCAAAGACCTGATCGAGAACGCGGTGGACAGCAATGAAAAAATTGCTGGCATGGCAAACGACATCAAACAGGCCAACGACGAACTGGAGCAACAGGCGCAGAAAATTGCCCAAAATGCCCAGGATATCGGGAAGGTTCAGACCAGCGTTACAAACCTGTCGAGCAAGGTCGGAGATGTGTCTTCTTCTTTGAGCGAGCTTGAGCAGACAGTGGCAACGGCTGATACCGCGCTGGGCCAGCGCATCGATAACATCAGCGTGTCTGTGGACGGCATGGCGGGGGGGGTGAAGAACTCCGCCATCGCGATTATTCAGGGCAACCTGGCGCAGGTGGCCGCGCGCAAAACACTGTCTGCATCGGTCGCCGGTAACAGCGCGCAGCTGGACCGCATTGATGAGGTGATCGTCAACGAGAAGGAGGCAACGGCGCGTTCGCTGCTGAGTTTGCAGACTGACGTGAACGGCAACAAGGCATCCATCAACAGCCTGAACCAGACGTTCTCCGATTACCAGCAGGCCACGGCCACGCAGATAAACGGCATCACAGCGACCATCAACGGGCATACGTCAGCCATTACCACTAACGCTCAGGCCATCGCGAACGTTAACGGGGACCTGAAGGCGATGTACAGCATCAAGGTCGGGTTATCCAGCAACGGCCAGTACTACGCCGCAGGGATGGGGATAGGCGTGGAGAATACGCCGTCCGGCATGCAGTCGCAGGTTATCTTCCTGGCTGACCGCTTCGCCGTAACGCACCAGGCCGGAGCGACCGTTACGCTTCCTTTCGTTATCCAGAATGGGCAGACCATAATTCGGGACACGGTCATTGGAGACGGGACGATTGGAAACGCCAAGATCGGCAGCTACATTCAGTCGACAACCTGGGACGGCACCGGGAACGTTGGCTGGCACATCAACAAATCAGGCTACGCGACGTTCAACAACGTGACCGTTCGCGGCTCGATTTACGCCACAAACGGTAATTTTTCTTTCAATGGCTCCGGCAACACAACGGTGATCAATGGCAACGGTGTAACCGTCAACATTCCCGGTGGTGGTCGGATCGTTCTGGGGACGTGGACATAAAATGCCAACAGGATTATTGATAGAGCTTAATGATGGTGGAAAGCGCATGGAGATAACGGCGGGCCTGCGGTGCCCGTCGTTTGGAGCCAACTTTGACAGTGGCTACCAGAAAGCCAAGTACGCTGATATTGCCGGTTATGTTTCCGGGGCGCAGGTGCTGTTTATCCCGCATGCGACAGCTTACCTTGATTCAGGGCTGCTTCATAAAATGAACTCGGTCACCATATCCGGTGGCCGTGTGACGCAGAACTCCACGATGAAGGATGTAAGCATCAGTGAGCGTGAGAGTACTTACACGTTTCCCGGAAGCATCTGGCAGATATTTCCGCCAGGCCAACGTAAAGGCGAAGGCCTGCTTATTGGTGACAGCACCGACTTCCTGGCGATTACCAATGCCACGCAGTCAGGGCAGTGTATCTGGAAGGGTACCGTCAATGTCCCCACAGGCGGCTGGGCAGTTCCCACGATAGCGGGGTACGACAAGTCCAAATATATCGTCTTTGGGCGCTGCAATAGCGGTAACACAGTCGATTTCGATGGCAACACGGTCAGATTCTTCAGCCCTCCTTCCACGAATGATGACGCTCCGACGACCGGCACGATAGATATTGTCATTTTCGCCAGTGGCGTGGCGCCGCAGCCGGGCGCGGGGCTCAATATCTTCAATGCTGCCGGAGTCTGCACGTTTTCAACGACGAGACGGCCTTTCGTCTACCTCAATCAGCTCTGGACGCCTTCAAAAAATGCCGTGAGCATCGGCAGCGGGTATGTTCCGCTGGGCAGATTCGGGCTGATGGCTCACGAAGTTAATGGCATGTACGTGTATCGAATGTTCGGAATAAAAATACAGAACGGCAGCGCTTCAGTTCAGGGTGGGAAATATCTGGGGCGCGAGCGGTATGCAATTTTTGGTAATGACACGGTAACGCCACTGAACCTTCCCGTTCTCCCCGATATGTACGTCTGAATAAACTGTCTTTTTAATCAACCTCGCTCCGGCGGGGTTTTTTATTGCCTGGAGAAAATATGCTTTATAACACTGGCACCATCGCCATTAACGGAAATACAGCCACCGGCACCGGCACGAACTGGACGGCACCAGCCAGCCAGATTCGGGTTGGCCAGACGTTGTTTGTTCTATCTAACCCGGTACAGATGTTTCAGATCACCGCCATCAACAGTGCGACATCACTGACGGTTACGCCTGCCGCGTCTCCGGCGTTGAGCGGCCAGAAGTACGGCATTCTTGTTACTGATAGTCTCTCGGTCGACGGCCTGGCGCAGAGCATATCTCAGCTCATTAACGAGTACGACGAGAATATCGGCGCCTGGGAGACGTTCGCCACCACCTCAGCAAACCAGAGCATCACCGTGACCATCAACGGCGCTCGTGTAACTATTCCGGCGATCGGTAAACTGGTCCAGAAAGGGAGCAATGGGGCGGTTGGAGTTTCGGACGGCGGGACCGGGGCAACGAATGCCGCTGACGCTCGCACAAACCTCGGTTTGGGAAGTAGCGCCACGAAGGACGTTGGAACAGCCGCAGGAAACGTCATGCAGGTAGGCGCATTCAACCTTGGCGCTATCCAAGGGGACGGTCCAACCCTCGATAATATGGACGGGTTCACGCCTACCGGATTTACCTCACATCAAAATGATGGTCTGACTCAGTTGGGCCTGACATCGAATACAGGACTAACTTCCATCATTCTCAATCGGGGCAACAGGCCAACCAGAATACATCAGGCATACTCTCTACGTCGTACCTGGTTTTCATATTACAGCGGGATCGCATGGGCCTATCACGAAGCTTACACGACTGGTAATACGACAAAATCAAGCGATGGTACTTTGAAGGCGGCGTCCCCTGTCGCCCGTATTGTAAAATCCCGTGAGGACTGCCAGCGTGAGGACATTGATTCTGACGGTTTCAGCTGGTGTGGAGGTGGAACTGCCAATGAAGAAGCTGAAGGGATCAAGATTTCAAGACTGGATGTTGGTGTTTATGTCCTGACTGGTTCAGCGGGACTGGCCTCTGAGGGCTGGCAGTTATTGCCACCAATGGACCCTGGCGGCATGGGGGAACTGGGTGTAGTTGAAGCTGAGCAGACAGAAGGCGGTGGGCTGACGATTCGGCTTTTTAAGCGGAAATACATACTCAACGAAGAAGGCGAAATTGTTAAAACGAAAGGGGCTCCTATAGATGTTCCTGCCAACAGCTGGATCGACGTTCGCCTCGATATGCCTGATGATTCTGCCTTTAATCAGAGGATGAGTCAGGGACTTGAGCCATAGCCGCACGTTGATTCCAGATACTGTTTTGCGGCATCTCTACACGGACACTGACAAACTGATCGGCCGGAATGTCGGCCGCTTCGCCATCTGCGAGACCTTCCCGGGAGTTCCTCGCAAATATCGGTGCCGTCGAGTATTCCCGGTGGAATGTTTTCACGAGCACTGACCCGTCGGCATTTACCTCATAGTCAAGCCAGATCAGGGCCTGCCCGTTGCGATCTTTAGGAATATCAAAACCGCCATCAATCCCACCCCACGCCGCATCAGAGTTCATACCCATGCAGCCCTCGATCAGATACTCTCCGGCTTTCAAACGAGTTACAGAACAGCCTTCTGATTCGTCATTAGTTTCAAACGAACCGTCTGCAAAAAGCTTAACTACTGGGGATGCTGCCTTAAGAGTTCCGTCGCTGGCTTTTGTAGTGTTCTGCGTCGAATAAAGGGTATGCGTCGTGGAGAACCCGACGTTAGCATTGCCCTGAATTGTTCCATTACCCTGACGATACTTGAGCCCCTGAGAGGTTGAGGCAAGCTGCCACGACACATAGCCACCACCTGACGGATCATGCCACCCACGTAGCGTTAGCATGCCCGTATATGTATCTACTCCACTACCTCCTCCCCACGCATTGCCACCGGACTGAATACCGAAGGACATACCGAGAGGATATTGGGCTATAGCGTCGTAAGAGGCGAGACTGCGATAATCACGATGACATTGCGCCATTACAGCGGCGCCATTAAGGTACGAAATTCCTGGGGCAAACTGACTATCAACATCTCGTGTAGCGCTGTTTCCTAAACCGACGTTTTATAGATTGCCCTGCGGCAGCCATGCCGATAACTTCACCTGATTTTTTTGCAGAAATAACTGGGTGGAAAATATGCAAATTGGCTATGTAAGGGTGTCAACAAATGACCAAAATACGGATCTTCAGCAGCAAGCACTCGAACGCGCAGGATGTGAACAGATTTTCGAAGAAAAAATGAGCGGTACCGTGGCAAACCGACCAGCGCTTAAAAAGCTTCTGAGAACGCTGAATGAGGGCGATACGCTTGTGGTCTGGAAGCTGGATCGTCTTGGTTGTAGCATGCGTAATTTGGTGCTGCTGGTGGATGAACTACGTCAGCGTGGCATCCACTTCAAGAGCCTCACGGACAGCATTGATACATCAAGCCCGATGGGCCGCTTCATCTTTCATATCATGTCAGCTCTGGCTGAAATGGAGAGGGAGTTGATAGTGGAGCGCACTCGGGCTGGGTTGGCCGCAGCCCGTGAGAAAGGGCGAATCGGTGGGAGGCGGCCAAAATTGACACCTGAGCAATGGGCTCAGGCTGGCAGGTTGATCGCAAACGGAGTGGATCGGAAGCAGGTGGCGATCATTTACGATGTGGCCGTTTGTACTCTATATAAAAAATTCCCAGTAAATAAAGACGTTACACGAACTTCAACACATTAAAATTCATCCGGGTTATTCGATGTGCTTATGCCAATTTTGATCAGGCTCAATACTATCAAGCCAAGAGCAACAACTACGGTACTTGCGATTATAAACGTTGCCATGTTGAACCTTTTTTATGAACTTTTCATTTAGACAATACGGAACTGCAAACGTTCAGAACAAAAAATTCTTAGTATGAGAGCAGGATGTTTGATGTTTCGGACAGCCATATGTAAAAATGAGCTACGGTTGCTGGGCACTGTTCGGTAATTCGAATATTGAATGTTACAACCATGAAGATTCTGTTTGTACATAAGCTTCATGTAACAAGAGGATCTACTGAAAGGAATGATGAGAGATGTGTGGGGGCTTACCGTAGTTGAATTTATTGCTATCAAGCGGAATCTTGAGAATATTTCTGATACATGGTCAGATCTCTGGGCAATGTTGTATCTGAGTCAGGCTAAGCCCGGACAGCTTCTTGGGGCAAAGTTTGATGATGTGAGCCATGATATTCTTGTTCTTTCAGCCACAAAAGGACTGAGGGAAAGATGCATTGCTCTTAAGCCAGGAGTTAAAAGAATTCTCCACTCCCGCAGGGAGAAGTATCCTGAAGATGTGTTTTTGTTTCAGAGCCATTCACATCGTACCAAGACAACTCCAAGACCGGTAACGTTAGTTGCATTTAATGCGGCACTGAAAAGGGCATCTATTGGAGTGACCGCAAAAACAGTGAGTAGTAAAAGTGCTTATTATTTAACGCCACTAAGATGAAGTGCCGTTCAATATCGGAAAAGTACGATGGGTAGTGGTGCATGTCTGCGTAGTTGAAGGTATGCACGAAGCGAACACGGGCTTTGCTAATCATTCACCAGCCACATATTTGCGTCTTCAAACATTTCCTCCAGCATGCGGTTCAGCTTTTCCCGATCGCTTTTGCTGGCATCGCTATTCAAGCCGTTCGCCTGCATCGGCTTCACCCTCACTTCGGCATCAGGGAAGATCTGGTGCACTCGCTTCGTCAGCTCTGCCAGAATAATCTCTCTGGCGCCAACCAAACCATCAACATTACGCTTGTCATAGACCAGCTCAACGAACATAAAGACCTCCGGAAACGACTGTATTTTTAAAGAGAATTTATACTGGTTATTTGTACAGTGTCAACGGTTAGGTATATAGCATTTCAGAAGAGAGCTATGGGGCATGGATGGGGCAAAAAAATTGTTTTTGAGACGGTTTGGGGCATGAGTGGGACATTTTTACTCATATGAACTTTGGTGATTTTCATATGAAGTTAATTTTATGTCATTGATAATCATAAAGAATACACATGCTCTTGGGCGTTCTTTAGTGATTTTTAAAATTGCCGCGTCACGCAGTTAAAGTGTCGGGCATACTCTTCAAGGCCAGTAATACCCAGGCGCACCCATTTCGGGTGCGACCACTGGGGCAAACCCACGTACATCATAGCGCGCTGAGGATCTCATCCGTGCTGCGCACGCGACCAATACGCGGGAAGATATGGGTCATGCTGCCCTGATGCTGATCCGCAGAGGCTGCGCTGCACGCATCTTCCGCTATCACCAGGTTAAAGCCCAGCTCCCAGGCGTTACGGGCGGTGGATTCCACACCGATGTTGGTTGAGATCCCGCACAGAATAATAGTGTCTATCCCGCGACGGCGCAGCTGGAGCTCCAGGTCAGTGCCATAGAATGCGCCCCACTGGCGTTTGGTGACTTCTAAATCGCTGTCGCGTTTACCGAGCGAGACCGGGTATGTCCACCAGTTGTCCGGCAGCGCATGCGCCGGGGCCTGAGCATCAACTGGCTGCTTTAGCGCTTCGGCGAAATCAGTGGACCAGCCGACGCGCACCATGACGACAGGCGCACCGCTGGCCCGGCATTTTTCCGCCAGACGCGCAGCACGGCTTACAACATCGTCAGCGGTGTGTGGACCACCGGCAAAAGGCAGGATCCCTTCCTGTAAATCAATGACCACAAGGGCGGTTTTGGTGGCATCAAGCGTTAACATTGTCACTCCAGTAAAATTAATTGCTTTTTTACACCTTACGACGGGATGGCCTGTTATCGGTCGGATAATTTTGTTAATTTTTGTGAGAATAGACAATAAGAGCACAGCAAACACGCGTCAGGCCGTGCTTCGCTCTTATCGTGCGGCAGAATTTCCAGTATAATAGCCGCCTTTTTTCATCCAGTTGTGACATACAGAAAGCTGCGACATCGTAGCCTGTAAGACAGGCGACAATCAGCCTGCGGCTAATTAAGGGATATCTCATGCGTACAGAATATTGCGGGCAGCTGCGTCAGTCCCACGTCGGGCAGCAGGTCACCCTGTGTGGTTGGGTCAATCGTCGTCGCGATCTTGGTAGCCTTATCTTTATTGATATGCGTGACCGCGAAGGTATCGTTCAGGTGTTCTTCGATCCGGATCGCGCTGATGCGTTGAAGCTGGCCTCTGAGCTGCGTAATGAGTTCTGCATTCAGGTGACGGGCACCGTGCGTGCGCGTGACGAGAAAAACATCAACGCCGATATGGCGACCGGTGCTATCGAAGTGCTGGCGTCCGATCTGGTGATTATCAATCGCGCAGAAGCGTTGCCGCTGGACTCCAACCACGTCAACACCGAAGAAGCGCGTCTTAAATACCGCTACCTGGATCTGCGTCGCCCGGAGATGGCTCAGCGCCTGAAAACCCGTGCGAAAATCACCAGCCTGGTGCGTCGCTTTATGGATGACCACGGTTTCCTCGATATCGAAACCCCGATGCTGACCAAAGCCACGCCGGAAGGCGCGCGCGACTACCTGGTGCCATCCCGCGTCCATAAGGGCAAATTCTACGCGCTGCCACAGTCACCACAGCTGTTCAAGCAGCTGCTGATGATGTCCGGCTTCGACCGCTACTATCAGATCGTGAAATGCTTCCGCGATGAAGATCTGCGTGCAGACCGTCAGCCAGAATTTACCCAGATCGATGTGGAAACCTCCTTCATGACCGCCGAGCAGGTGCGTGAGGTGATGGAAGCCCTGGTGCGTAGCCTGTGGAACGACGTGAAAGGCGTTGAGCTGGGCGATTTCCCAATCATGACCTTCGCGGAAGCCGAGCGTCGCTACGGCTCCGACAAACCAGACCTGCGTAACCCGATGGAGCTGGTGGACGTGGCAGACCTGGTGAAAGCCGTTGAGTTTGCGGTCTTTGCTGGTCCGGCTAACGATCCGAAAGGCCGCGTGGCTGCCCTGCGCGTACCGGGCGGTGCTGCGCTGAGCCGTAAGCAGATTGACGACTACGGCAACTTCATCAAGATCTACGGTGCGAAGGGTCTGGCCTATATTAAAGTAACCGAGCGTGCTAAAGGTCTGGAAGGCATTACCAGCCCTGTTGCGAAATTCCTGAATGCGGACATCGTGGAAGCTATTCTGGAGCGCACCGGCGCGCAGGACGGCGACATGATCTTCTTCGGCGCAGACAACAAGAAAGTCGTTGCGGATGCGATGGGCGCGCTGCGTCTGAAGCTCGGCAAAGACCTGAACCTGACCGATGAAAGCAAATGGGCGCCGCTGTGGGTGATCGACTTCCCGATGTTTGAAGACGACGGTGAAGGCGGCCTGACCGCGATGCACCACCCGTTCACCTCGCCAAAAGACATGACGGCGGCGGAACTGAAGGCTGCACCGGAAGATGCGGTAGCGAATGCCTACGATATGGTTATCAACGGCTACGAAGTGGGCGGCGGCTCCGTGCGTATTCACAGCGGTGAAATGCAGCAGACCGTGTTCGGCATTCTGGGCATTAACGAGCAGGAGCAGCGCGAGAAGTTTGGCTTCCTGCTGGACGCCCTGAAATACGGTACGCCTCCGCACGCGGGTCTGGCCTTTGGTCTTGACCGTCTGACCATGCTGCTGACCGGCACCGACAACATCCGTGATGTTATCGCCTTCCCGAAAACCACCGCAGCGGCGTGTCTGATGACTGAAGCGCCAAGCTTTGCCAACCCGGCCGCGCTGGCTGAGCTGGGCATTGAGGTGGTGAAGAAGGAAGAGAAAAACTGATATGGCATATAAGCGTCCCGTTTCGGTTCTGGTGGTCATTTATGCAGAAGACTCGAAGCGGGTGCTGATGTTGCAGCGGCGCGACGATCCGGATTTCTGGCAGTCGGTTACCGGCAGTCTGGAAGAGGGGGAGTCCGCGCCGCAGGCCGCCGCGCGTGAAGTAAAGGAAGAGGTCGCCATTGACGTTGCTCGCGAGCAACTGACCCTGAAGGACTGTCAGCGCACGGTGGAGTTTGAAATTTTTAGCCATTTACGTCATCGCTATGCACCGGGAATTGAGCGCAATACGGAATCGTGGTTCTGCCTTGCGCTTCCCCATGAGCGGGAGATCGTGTTCACGGAACACCTGACCTACCGCTGGGTGGATGCGGCGGATGCCGCTGCACTGACCAAGTCATGGAGCAACCGGCAGGCGATAGAAGAATTTGTAATTAACGCTGCCTGAGAAGGCGCGATTTTTGGAGAACTTTTTATGGCAGGTCATAGTAAGTGGGCCAACACCAAACACCGTAAAGCGGCACAGGATGCCAAACGCGGTAAAATCTTTACCAAAATCATTCGTGAGCTGGTAACAGCGGCGCGTCTGGGTGGCGGCGATCCGGCCTCTAACCCACGTCTGCGCGCGGCGGTGGATAAAGCCCTGTCCAACAACATGACGCGAGACACCCTGAACCGTGCAATCGCACGTGGCGTGGGCGGTGATGAAGACGCGAACATGGAAACCATCATTTATGAAGGTTACGGTCCTGGCGGTACGGCGGTGATGGTAGAGTGCCTGTCCGACAACCGTAACCGTACCGTCGCGGAAGTGCGCCACGCGTTCACCAAAACCGGTGGTAATCTGGGCACTGACGGTTCCGTTGCTTACCTGTTCAGCAAAAAAGGCGTCATCTCCTTCGAGAAAGGCGACGAAGATGCGATCATGGAAGCGGCGCTGGAAGCCGGTGCGGAAGACGTTGTGACCTACGACGACGGCGCTATCGATGTCTACACCGCATGGGAAGAGATGGGTGCCGTGCGCGATGCGCTGGAAGCGGCAGGTCTGAAAGCGGATAACGCTGAAGTGTCCATGATCCCTTCCACAAAAGCGGACATGGATGCAGAAACCGCACCGAAACTGCTGCGTCTGATCGACATGCTCGAAGACTGCGACGACGTGCAGGAAGTGTATCACAACGGTGAAATCTCTGATGAGGTTGCAGCGACTCTCTAATGAGAGCCTGTAAACCGTTTACGGGAGACGCGTGATGTCGATTATCCTCGGGATTGACCCCGGCTCACGCGTCACCGGGTATGGCGTTATCCGTCAGGTGGGACGCCAGCTAACCTACCTCGGCAGCGGCTGTATTCGTACCAAAGTGGACGATCTGCCGTCGCGCCTGAAGCTCATTTATGCGGGCGTGTCGGAGATCATCACCCAGTTTCAGCCGGACTTTTTCGCCATCGAGCAGGTCTTTATGGCGAAGAACGCTGACTCGGCGTTAAAGCTCGGGCAGGCGCGCGGCGTGGCGATAGTTGCCGCCGTGAACCAGGACCTGCCAGTGTTTGAATACTCGGCCCGTCAGGTTAAGCAGACGGTGGTGGGCATAGGTAGCGCGGAGAAAAGCCAGGTGCAGCACATGGTGCGTACCCTGCTGAAGCTCCCGGCGAACCCGCAGGCCGACGCCGCCGATGCGCTGGCCATTGCGATTACCCACTGCCACGTCAGCCAGAACGCGATGCAAATGAGTGAGTCGCGGCTCAATCTGGCGCGAGGCAGATTACGATAATGACAAATCAGGCTGGATGTTTATCCAGCCTTTTTTTATTATGTCGGCAGTTAATTTCATCCAGAACGCAGGAGCGTCACGTGATAGGCAGACTCAGAGGCATCATCATTGAAAAACAACCCCCGTTAGTGCTGCTGGAAGTGGGTGGCGTGGGCTATGAAGTCCATATGCCGATGACCTGCTTCTACGAGTTGCCGGAGGCGGGCAAAGAGGCGGTTGTCTTTACCCAGTTTGTGGTGCGTGAGGACGCTCAGCTGCTGTACGGATTCAATAACAAACAGGAACGCACCCTGTTCCGCGAATTAATCAAAACCAACGGCGTCGGGCCCAAGCTGGCGCTGGCGATTCTGTCCGGTATGTCAGCGCCACAGTTTGTGAATGCCGTTGAGCGCGAAGATCCGGCTGCGTTAATTAAACTTCCGGGCATCGGCAAGAAAACCGCCGAGCGCCTGATTGTCGAGATGAAGGACCGCTTTAAAGGTTTGCATGGCGATCTGTTCACTCCGGCGGCCGATCTGGTGCTGACTTCACCGGGCGGGCCAGCGACGGATGATGATGCCGAGCAGGAAGCGGTTGCCGCGCTGGTGGCGCTGGGCTATAAACCTCAGGAGGCCAGCCGTATGGTGAGTAAAGTTGCCAAACCGGATGCCAGCAGTGAAACTCTGATTCGTGAAGCGCTGCGCGCTGCATTGTGAGGTAAAGGATGATTGAAGCAGACCGCCTGGTATCGGCAGGCACCATTCAGCCAGATGACGTGGTGGATCGCGCGATCCGTCCAAAACTGCTGGATGAGTACATTGGCCAGCCGCAGGTTCGTTCTCAGATGGAGATTTTCATCCAGGCGGCAAAGCTGCGCGGCGATGCGCTCGATCACCTGCTGATTTTTGGTCCGCCGGGGTTAGGTAAAACCACCCTGGCGAATATCGTCGCCAACGAAATGGGCGTTAACCTGCGTACCACCTCCGGCCCGGTGCTGGAGAAAGCAGGGGACCTGGCGGCGATGCTGACCAACCTCGAACCGCATGACGTGCTGTTTATCGATGAAATCCACCGCCTGTCCCCGGTGGTGGAGGAAGTGCTCTATCCGGCGATGGAGGATTACCAGCTGGATATCATGATCGGCGAAGGCCCGGCCGCGCGCTCGATCAAAATCGATCTGCCACCGTTTACCCTGATTGGTGCCACGACCCGCGCCGGCTCGCTGACCTCACCGCTACGCGACCGTTTTGGTATCGTGCAGCGTCTGGAGTTTTATCAGGTGCCCGACCTTCAGCATATTGTGGGGCGCAGCGCGCGCTACATGGGGCTGGATATGAGCGAAGAGGGAGCGTTTGAAGTGGCAAAACGTTCCCGCGGTACGCCGCGTATCGCCAACCGCCTGCTGCGTCGCGTGCGTGATTTTGCCGAGGTGAAGCACGATGGCACCATTTCGGCTGACATTGCTGCGCAGGCGCTGGATATGCTGAACGTTGATGCCGAAGGCTTTGACTATATGGACCGTAAGCTGCTGCTGGCGGTGCTGGATAAGTTCTTTGGCGGGCCGGTGGGGTTGGATAACCTGGCGGCGGCAATTGGCGAAGAGCGTGAGACTATCGAGGACGTGCTGGAGCCGTATCTAATCCAGCAGGGCTTCTTGCAGCGTACCCCGCGTGGTCGTATGGCGACGGTGCGGGCGTGGAATCATTTCGGCATTACGCCGCCCGCGATGCCGTAAGTAGCGATTAATGGTAGCCCCGGTAAGCGAAGCGCCACCGGGGACATGCTGACTACTGCGCGGTTTTTTTCATCATACTGAAAATAAACAACACCGCCGCGCACAATACCACCGACGGCCCCGCTGGCGTGTCATAAAACGCCGAGAAGGTTAATCCGCCCGTCACTGCGATCATCCCGATTATCACCGCGATACCGGCCATTTGCTCCGGCGTACGCGCAAAACGACGCGCCGTGGCGGCAGGGATTATCAACAGCGACGTGATGATCAGCGCGCCAACAAATTTCATCGCCACCCCGATGGTTAACGCCGTCACCAGCATCAAGAGCAGCTTCACGCGCTGAAGCTTCACGCCGTCGACAAAGGCCAGATCGGGGCTGACGGTCATTGCCAGTAAATTCCGCCACTGCCACAGCAGGATCCCGAGTACCACCACCACGCCAATGGCAATGGAAATCAGATCTTCGGGCGTGACGGCCAGCAGATCGCCGAACAGATAGGCCATCAGGTCTACGCGTATGTTTGACATCAGGCTCACCACCACCAGGCCCAGCGACAAGGCGCTGTGCGCCATAATGCCGAGCAGGGTATCAATTGCCAGATGAGGGCGTTTTTCCAGCCAGACCAGACCGGCGGCCAGCAGCAGCGTGACGACAATCACCGCATAAAACGGGTTTACGTCCAGCAACAAACCAAACGCGACACCCAGCAATGACGCATGGGCCAGCGTATCGCCGAAATAGGACATTCTGCGCCAGACGACAAACGAGCCGAGTGGACCCGCGGCGCAGGCAAGCATAATCCCGGCCAGCCAGCCGGGCAGTAACAGTTCAATCATGAGTGTCCATTTCCCCGACGCAGGACAATTCGTCCCTGTAAATCATGGCGGTGATTGTGATTATGGCGATAGATGCCCAGCTGTTCGGCGCCACGATGGCCAAACATGGAGATAAATTCGGGATGCATTGACACCACTTCCGGCGTGCCGGAACAACAGATGTGATGGTTCAGGCACAGCACTTCGTCGGTTTTGGCCATTACCAGATGCAGATCGTGGGAGACCATCAGCACCGCGCAGTTAAGCTCCCGACGGAGCTGGTCGATAAGATCGTACAGCGCAACCTGACCGTTGACGTCGACACCCTGCGTCGGCTCGTCCAGGACCAGCAGCTGAGGGCTGCTGAGCAGGGCGCGGGCAAGCAATACGCGCTGGGTTTCACCGCCCGACAGCTTTTGCAAAGGCGCCTCAACAAGATGTCCCGCCTGAACGCGTTTTAGCGCCGGTAGGATATCCGCTTTACGCGTACCGGGACGGAGACGCAGGAAGCGGCTCACCGTCAGGGGCAGGGTGGCATCAAGATGTAATTTTTGCGGCACATAGCCGATACGCAATTTGTCCTCGCGGACGATAACACCTGCGTCAGGGGCTACCAGGCCTAATACGACGCGCACCAGCGTCGATTTGCCTGCACCGTTAGGGCCGAGCAGCGTGAGTATTTTGCCGGGCTTCAGATTCAGCGACACGTCAGAAAGGACGCGGCGCTGGCCGAATGAGACCGAAACATTTTCAAGAGAAACTAAAGTCGTCATGTCAATTTAAGCTTGCAGAAGTCATCGAATGTTATAATATCACATTCCACGCATTCATTACGATGATTAGTCGCATTATGTTACAGAAAAATACGCTTCTTTTCGCAGCTTTATCCGCTGCTCTTTGGGGGACAACAGCACAAGATGTTAACGCTGCCGTTGTCGCTTCGCTTAAACCACTTGGCTTTATCGCCGCTGCCATCGCCGACGGTGTGACGGACACAGAGGTTCTTCTGCCTGACGGGGCCTCCGAGCATGATTATTCTCTGCGTCCGTCTGATGTAAAACGCTTACAGAACGCGGACTTAGTCGTCTGGATTGGTCCTGAGATGGAAGCGTTCATGCAGAAATCCGCTAAACAGGTCCCTGCGGAGAAACAGGTGACGATTGGTGAGCTGTCCGCTGTGAAACCGTTGCTGATGAAAGGGGCTGAGGACGAGGGCGACGAACACGACCACGACCATGCTCATGGCGAAAAAGGTGACGACCATCACCATCACGGTGAATACAACATGCATCTCTGGCTCTCCCCAGAGATAGCGCGGCTTACAGCGGTTGCAATCCACGACAAATTAGTGGAACTTATGCCGCAAAGTCGAATCAAACTCGACGCCAACCTGAAGGATTTTGAGGCTCAATTAGCTGCAACCGACAAACAGGTAGGTAACGAGCTCGCACCGCTTAAAGGAAAAGGGTACTTCGTTTTTCATGATGCCTACGGGTATTACGAGAAACATTACGGTCTGACCCCATTGGGGCATTTTACCGTCAACCCTGAAATTCAGCCTGGTGCGCAGCGTTTACATGAAATCAGAACACAGTTGGTTGAGCAAAAAGCGACATGCGTTTTTGCTGAGCCACAGTTCAGGCCAGCGGTCGTAGAAGCCGTGGCCAGGGGAACATCCGTGCGCATGGGAACCCTTGACCCGCTAGGTACGAACATCCAGTTGAGCAAAGCGAGCTATTCGCAGTTCCTCAGCCAACTGGCGAATCAGTATGCGAGCTGCCTGAAAGGAGATTAACGAGGAAGTGAATACGTGCAACAGATAGCCCGCTCTGTCGCCCTGGCATTTAACAATCTGCCTCGACCCCACCGCGTTATGCTGGGGTCGCTTACAGTTCTCACGTTAGCGGTCGCCGTCTGGCGGCCCTATGTTTACCACCCGAGTTCTGCCCCTATTATTAAAACCATCGAACTGGAGAAGAGCGAGATCCGCTCTCTGCTGCCTGAGGCCAGCGAGCCTATCGATCAGGCCGCACAGGAAGATGAAGCTATTCCCCAGGATGAGCTGGATGACAAGATCCAGAATGAAACCGGCATTCATGAATATGTTGTTTCTACTGGCGATACGCTGAGCAGCGTCCTGAACCAGTACGGTATCGACATGGGCAACATTAGCCAGCTTGCCGCATCCGATAAAGAGCTGCGTAACCTGAAAATTGGTCAGCAGCTTTCCTGGACCTTAACGCCCGACGGCGATCTGCAACGTCTGACCTGGGAGATGTCCCGTCGCGAAACCCGTACCTACGATCGCACCGCAAACGGTTTCAAAATGACCAGTGAAATGCAGCAGGGCGACTGGGTTAACAGCGTGATGAAAGGGACCGTCGGCGGCAGCTTTGTTTCCAGTGCCCGCGATGCTGGCCTGACCAGCGCTGAAATCAGCTCGGTGATCAAAGCCATGCAGTGGCAGATGGATTTCCGCAAACTGAAAAAAGGCGATCAGTTCTCTGTCCTGATGTCCCGCGAAATGCTGGACGGTAAGCGCGAGCAGAGCCAGCTGGTGGGTGTTCGTCTGCGTTCAGACGGCAAAGACTACTACGCCATTCGCGCGGAAGACGGTAAGTTCTATGACCGCAGCGGTACGGGCCTGGCAAAAGGCTTCCTGCGTTTCCCAACGGCGAAACAGTTCCGTGTCTCCTCCAACTTTAACCCGCGTCGTCTGAACCCGGTAACGGGTCGCGTAGCGCCGCACCGTGGCGTTGACTTCGCCATGCCGCAGGGCACGCCAGTGCTGGCGGTAGGGGATGGTGAAGTGGTCATGGCGAAACGCAGCGGTGCTGCTGGCTATTACGTTGCTATTCGTCACGGTCGCACGTACACCACCCGCTACATGCACCTGCGTAAACTGCTGGTCAAACCGGGCCAGAAGGTGAAACGTGGCGATCGCATCGCGCTGTCTGGTAACACCGGCCGGTCGACGGGCCCGCACCTGCACTACGAAGTGTGGATCAACCAGCAGGCGGTTAACCCGCTGACGGCGAAACTGCCGCGCACCGAAGGGCTGACCGGGAAAGATCGCAAAGATTACCTGGCGCAGGTGAAAGAGGTGATGCCACAGCTGCGCTTCGACTAAGCTAACACCCTCAAAAATAAGCCGGCGTCAGTGTGCGCCGGCTTTTTCTTTTGTACGCGGACGGCTGCCTCGCTACACTATCTGAATATATTTTTGCGTCACCAGACCCTGGAACCCGCATGGAAACCAAAAAAAACAATATTGAGTACATTCCCGAGTTTGAAAAATCCTTTCGCCACCCGCGTAACTGGGGCGCCTGGCTTGGCGTATACGCGTTTGCTGGCATGGCGTTGCTACCTGCTTCCCTCCGCGATCCGGTGCTCGGCAATGTGGGGCGCCTGGCAGGGCGCTTAGGTAAAAGCGCACGCCGCCGGGCGCAAATAAACCTTCTGTACTGTTTTCCGGATAAAAGCGACGCTGAACGCGAAGCAATCATTGATGACATGTATACCACCGCGCCACAGGCCATGGCGATGATGGCGGAACTGGCGCTAAAAGGGCCGGAAAAGATCGTCGACCGCGTTGACTGGAAAGGGCTGGAAATCATCGACGAGATGCGTCGCAATGATGAAAAAGTGATTTTCCTGGTGCCGCACGGTTGGGGGGTCGACATTCCGGCAATGTTAATGGCATCGCAGGGCCAGAAAATGGCGGCGATGTTCCATAATCAGGGAAACAAAATCTACGATTTCGTCTGGAATACCGTGCGCCGTCGCTTTGGCGGACGTCTGCACGCCCGAAACGATGGCATTAAGCCTTTCATTCAGTCGGTACGTCAGGGTTACTGGGGCTACTATCTGCCCGATCAGGACCACGGTCCTGAGCACAGCGAGTTTGTCGATTTCTTCGCGACCTATAAAGCTACGCTACCCGCGATTGGTCGCCTGATGAAAGTCTGCCGCGCCCGCGTGATCCCGCTGTTCCCGGTTTATGACGGTAAAACGCATCGCCTGAGCATTGAGGTACGTCCGCCGATGGATGATCTGCAGACCGCGGACGATCGCACCATTGCACGCCGCATGAATGAAGAGGTGGAAGTGCTGGTGGGGCCACATAAGGAGCAATATACGTGGATCCTGAAGTTGCTCAAAACGCGTAAACCTGGCGAAACAGAGCCGTACAAGCGTAAGGAGCTTTTCCCGAAGAAATAGGAAACCTTCACCCCTCTCCCCTTAGGGGAGAGGGGATCGGAGCTTACTCTACGGTCAGTACGCGGGTGGTATTGGTTGAGCCGATGGTGCTCATCACGTCACCCTGCGTCACGATAACGATATCACCGGATACCAGATAACCTTTGTCGCGCAGCAGGTTCACAGCATCGTGCGCGGCGGCCACACCGTCATTGGTGCTGTCGAAGTAGACTGGCGTCACGCCGCGATACAGCGCCGTCAGGTTCAGCGTACGCTCGTGACGGGACATGGCGAAGATCGGCAGACCGGAGCTGATGCGAGACGTCATTAGCGCGGTACGGCCAGATTCGGTCATGGTGATGATCGCCGTGACCCCTTTCAGGTGGTTGGCTGCGTACATCGCGGACATCGCAATCGCTTCTTCCACATTGTCGAACTGGATATCCAGGCGGTGCTTGGAGACGTTAATGCTTGGGATCTTCTCCGCACCCAGGCAGACGCGCGCCATGGCGGCCACGGTTTCCGCCGGATACTGACCCGCAGCGGTTTCTGCTGACAGCATCACCGCGTCAGTACCATCCAGCACGGCGTTCGCCACGTCCATGACTTCCGCACGGGTTGGCATTGGGTTGGTGATCATGGATTCCATCATCTGGGTGGCGGTGATCACCGCGCGGTTCAGCTGACGCGCGCGACGGATCAGCGCTTTCTGGATACCGACCAGTTCAGGGTCGCCAATTTCCACGCCCAGATCACCACGGGCAACCATCACCACGTCAGACGCCAGGATCACGTCGTCCATCGCGTCCTGATCGCAGACCGCTTCAGCGCGTTCCACTTTCGCAACGATTTTCGCATCGCAGCCTGCATCACGCGCCAGGCGGCGAGCATAGTTCAGATCTTCGCCGCAGCGGGGGAAGGAGACGGCCAGATAATCCACGCCGATCTGCGCTGCGGTCACGATATCCGCTTTGTCTTTATCGGTCAGCGCTTCGGCAGACAGGCCACCGCCGAGTTTGTTGATGCCTTTGTTGTTGGAGAGCGGGCCGCCGACGGTCACTTCGGTGAACACCTTCATACCCTGAACTTCCAGCACTTTCAGCTGTACGCGTCCGTCGTCCAGCAGCAGGATGTCGCCAGGCACAACGTCAGCAGGCAGACCTTTGTAGTCGATACCCACTTTTTCCTTATCGCCTTCGCCTTTGCTCAGGTTGGCATCCAGCAGGAATTTATCGCCGATGTTGAGGAAGACTTTGCCTTCTTTAAAGGTCGATACGCGGATTTTTGGACCTTGCAGGTCACCGAGGATAGCAACATGGCGGCCCAGTTTAGCTGCGATTTCACGCACTTTGTCGGCACGTAATTTATGGTCTTCTGGCGTACCGTGAGAGAAGTTCATGCGCACCACGTTGGCACCCGCGGCGATAATCTTTTCGAGGTTATTATCGCGGTCGGTGGCCGGGCCTAGGGTGGTGACGATCTTGGTTCTGCGAAGCCTTCTGGACATGTAATACTCCGTTGACTGAAACAACTTTGGTGTTGCGTGAACATAGAATCGGCCTTCATCTATCGCAAGGCAGTAGCGAGGGGACCGAATGCCGTAAATCGTACATCGTCGTTATTAGGGAACATCGCTCTTTATAAGCAATTCTTTATCAAAACGCGATTCTTTCAGGGCTTCCTTGACCCGCTTCAAGTTATCCCGGAATTTTGCGCCCCGGCGTAAAGTAAAACCGGTCGCCAGCACGTCGATGACCGTCAGCTGCGCCAGGCGGGAGACCATCGGCATGTACATGTCGGTGTCTTCCGGTACGTCCAGGGTAATGGCGAGCGTTGCTTCCCGGGCCAGCGGCGTACCTGCCGTCGTCAGGGCGATGACCATCGCATCGTTGTCACGCGCGAGTTGCGCCAGCTCCACCTGGCTCTTGGTGCGGCCCGTATGGGAGATGAGTACCACGACATCATCTTCGCTACAATTCATACAGCTCATGCGTTGCAGCACAATGTCATCGGAGTAAATCACCGGCACGTTAAAGCGAAAGAACTTATTCATGGCGTCATGCGCCACGGCGGCGGACGAGCCAAGGCCAAAGAAGGCAATCCGTTTGGCCTGCGTAAGAAGATCGACCGCGCGATTCACTGAACTCATGTCCAGAGACTGGCGAACATGGTCGAGCGTGGCCATTGCCGATTCAAATATTTTTGCGGTGTAAGCATCAACACTGTCGTCTTCATCTACATTGCGATTAACATACGGGGTACCGTTTGCCAGACTTTGTGCCAGATGCAGTTTAAAATCAGGAAAGCCGCGGGTGTCCAGACTACGACAGAATCGATTGACCGTCGGTTCGCTGACGCCCGATTCCTGTGCCAGAGCGGCGATGCTTGAATGAATCGCCTGAGCGGGCGCGGCGAGAATAACTTCGGCCACTTTGCGCTCGGATTTGCTAAGGTGTTCCAGTTGAAACTGGATTTTTTCCAGCATGTTCATTGTTAACAAGACGCTCATGAGGGCATAAACGATTTCATAGAGATGAAACCTTGATTCGATTTAGCCGATATTACCCCCGGGACACCCGAAAGGGTAATCGTCGACAAGAAATGTTGTTGTTTTTTTTCATTACTTGATCGACGTCGGGTTTTGCTCTGACCCTGTTGCGCAAAGAATCGACGTTTGTTGCGTCACCAGACGGGCGTAATGGCCCGCGCGACGAAAAATCACCGTATCGCACGCGTCGTTAAGCGCTAATGGTTTCAGGAAACGCGTAAAAGCAGTACAGTGCATTGTAATAAAATTACAACGATACCTGGCAGAGTACCAGGAGATCTAACTGAGGAGAATGACATGGCGGTAACGCAAACAGCCCAGGCATGTGACCTGGTCATTTTCGGCGCGAAAGGCGATCTTGCACGCCGAAAATTGCTGCCTTCCCTGTATCAGCTCGAAAAAGCGGGCCAGATCCATCCCGATACCCGAATCCTTGGGGTAGGGCGCGCCGACTGGGATAAGGAGGCTTATACCAAAGTCGTGCGCGAGGCGCTCGAAACCTTCATGAAAGAGAAAATCGATGAAAGCCTTTGGGATAAGCTGAGCGGGCGTCTCGATTTCTGCAATCTGGACGTCAACGATGTAAGCGCCTTTACCCGTCTGGGTGAAATGCTGGACCAGGAAAATCGCGTCACCATTAACTATTTCGCCATGCCGCCAAGCACCTTCGGCGCCATCTGCAAAGGTCTGGGCGAAGCGAAGCTGAACGCCAAACCGGCGCGCGTGGTGATGGAGAAGCCGCTGGGTACGTCGCTTGCAACCTCGCGTGAAATCAACGACCAGGTGGGCGAGTTCTTTGAGGAGTGTCAGGTTTACCGTATTGACCACTATCTGGGTAAAGAGACGGTTCTGAACCTGCTGGCGCTGCGTTTTGCCAACTCCTTGTTTGTGAACAACTGGGACAACCGCACTATCGACCACGTGGAAATTACCGTGGCGGAAGAGGTGGGCATCGAAGGCCGCTGGGGCTACTTCGACCAGGCCGGCCAGATGCGTGACATGATCCAGAACCACCTGCTGCAAATTCTGTGCATGATTGCCATGTCTCCACCGTCAGATCTGACGGCCGACAGCATTCGTGACGCCAAAGTGAAAGTGCTGAAATCACTGCGCCGTATTGACCGCTCCAACGTGCGTGAGAAAACCGTGCGCGGCCAGTACACCGCAGGTTTTGCCCAGGGGAAAAAAGTCCCTGGCTATCTGGAAGAAGAGGGCGCGAACAAGTCCAGCAACACCGAGACGTTTGTGGCGATCCGCGTGGATATCGACGACTGGCGCTGGGCCGGCGTGCCGTTCTACCTGCGTACCGGGAAACGTCTGCCGGCAAAATGTTCCGAAGTGGTGGTCTACTTCAAAAATCCGGAACTGAACCTGTTCAAAGAATCCTGGCAGGAACTGCCGCAGAACAAACTGACCATCCGTTTACAGCCGGACGAGGGTGTGGATATTCAGATCCTGAACAAAGTGCCGGGTCTTGATCACAAACACAACCTGCAAACCACCAAGCTCGACCTGAGTTACTCTGAAACTTTCAACCAGACGCATCTGGCCGATGCTTACGAGCGTCTGCTGCTGGAAACCATGCGTGGTATCCAGGCGCTGTTCGTCCGCCGCGATGAAGTGGAAGAGGCGTGGAAGTGGGTGGACTCAATCACCGAAGCGTGGGCAGCCGACCAGGACGCGCCAAAACCGTATCAGGCGGGAACATGGGGACCTGTCGCCTCCGTTGCGATGATCACCCGTGATGGCCGCTCCTGGAACGAGTTTGAATAACCCCTATCTCTAGCCCAAAGGTGTTATTTTACCGGTAACATGATCTAACACAGCAAGTGGCATAATTTTTAATCTTTTAAGCTCCGCGTGGATTCACCCGCGGAGCTTTTTTTATTACACTCCCTTCAGACATTTTGCCCCTGTGCTCCGGATATCAGGCGTTTCAGCGTTGTTAACAACCGTCAGAAACTGTGTAAACTCCCGAGCCTGGACAGATAAATTAGAGGAGCTTTTATGAATCCGACATTGTTACGCGTAACACAACGCATCGTTGAACGCTCGAAAGAGACCCGTGCTGCCTACCTTGCCCGCATCGAACAGGCGAAGAGTGAAACGGTACATCGCTCACAGCTGGCCTGCGGGAATCTGGCCCACGGCTTTGCCGCCTGCCAGCCTGGTGATAAAGACGCGCTGAAAAGCATGCTGCGTAACAATATCGCCATCATTACCTCCTATAACGACATGCTTTCAGCCCACCAGCCGTATGAGGTTTACCCGTCTATCATCCGCAATGCGCTGCACAGCGTGAACGCGGTGGGCCAGGTTGCAGGCGGCGTGCCGGCCATGTGTGATGGCGTGACTCAGGGACAGGACGGTATGGAGCTGTCTCTGTTGAGCCGCGAAGTGATCGCCATGTCGGCGGCAGTGGGCCTCTCTCACAATATGTTTGATGGCGCGCTCTACCTGGGCGTATGCGACAAAATCGTCCCGGGGCTGGTGATGGCCGCGCTGTCGTTTGGCCATCTGCCAGCGATTTTTGTGCCGTCAGGCCCGATGGCAAGCGGTCTGCCAAACAAGGAAAAAGTCCGTATCCGCCAGCTGTATGCCGAAGGAAAAGCGGACCGTCAGGCGCTGCTGGAAGCGGAAGCCGCGTCCTATCACGCGCCGGGCACCTGTACGTTCTACGGTACGGCTAACACCAACCAGATGGTGGTGGAGTTTATGGGGATGCAGCTGCCGGGCTCGTCGTTCATCCAGCCGGATGCGCCACTGCGTAAAGCGCTGACCGAAGCCGCAGCCCGTCAGGTGACGCGCCTGACCGGTAACGGCAACGAGTGGATGCCAATGGGCAAAATGGTCGATGAAAAAGTCATCGTCAACGGGATTGTCGCCCTGCTGGCGACCGGCGGTTCAACCAACCATACCATGCACCTTGTCGCGATGGCGCGCGCGGCGGGCATTCTGATCAACTGGGATGACTTCTCCGATATCTCCTCCGTGGTACCGCTGATGGCGCGTCTGTACCCGAACGGTCCGGCGGACATCAACCACTTCCAGGCCGCGGGCGGCGTGCCGGTGCTGATGCGCGAGCTGCTGAAAGGCGGCCTGCTGCATGAGGATGTCAACACGGTGGCGGGCTTTGGCCTGCATCGCTATACCCTTGAGCCGTGGCTGAACAACGGTGAGCTGGACTGGCGCGAGGGGGCGAGCAACTCGCTCGATCCTCAGGTTATCGCGACCTTCGAACAGCCGTTCTCTCCTCACGGCGGCACCAAAGTGCTGAGCGGTAACCTTGGGCGTGCCGTAATGAAAACTTCTGCCGTGCCGGAAGAGAATCAGGTTATCGAAGCCCCGGCGGTGGTGTTTGAAAGCCAGCACGACGTTTTACCTGCCTTCGACGCGGGTCTGCTTGATAAAGACTGCGTAGTCGTGGTGCGTCATCAGGGACCAAAAGCGAACGGGATGCCAGAATTACATAAACTTATGCCGCCGCTTGGTGTATTATTGGACCGCCGTTTCAAAATTGCGCTGGTGACCGATGGACGCCTCTCGGGGGCATCCGGTAAAGTGCCTTCAGCGATTCATGTCACCCCGGAAGCCTACGACGGCGGCCTGCTGGCGAAAGTCCATGATGGAGACATGATCCGCGTTAACGGTCAGACAGGCGAGTTAACCCTGCTGGTGGACGAAGCAGAGCTGGCGGCGCGTCAGCCATATATTCCTGACCTGAGCGCATCCCGCGTGGGTACCGGACGCGAAATGTTTGGTGCGTTGCGTGAGAAACTCTCTGGTGCGGAGCAGGGCGCAACCTGTATTACGTTTTAAGACGACTTGATTTTAACGATCTGGCGAGAGAAAACTCTGATGAAAAACTGGAAAACAAGTGCAGAAGCAATCCTGACTACTGGCCCTGTCGTGCCGGTTATTGTGGTAAACAAACTGGAGCACGCTGTCCCAATGGCGAAGGCGCTGGTTGCGGGTGGCGTTCGTGTTCTGGAAGTGACCCTGCGTACTGCCTGTGCGATGGATGCGATTCGCGCTATCGCCAAAGAAGTGCCGGAAGCGATCATCGGTGCTGGTACGGTTCTGAATGCGCAGCAGCTGGCGGAAGTGACCGAAGCGGGCGCACAGTTTGCCATCAGCCCGGGCCTGACCGAGCCGCTGCTGAAAGCCGCAACCGAAGGTACTATTCCGCTGATCCCGGGTATCAGCACCGTTTCTGAACTGATGCTGGGCATGGACTACGGCCTGAAAGAGTTTAAATTCTTCCCGGCTGAAGCGAACGGCGGCACCAAAGCGTTGCAGGCGATTGCAGGCCCATTCTCCCAGGTGCGTTTCTGCCCAACGGGTGGCATCTCTCCGGCCAACTACCGCGACTACCTGGCGCTGAAAAGCGTGCTGTGCATCGGTGGCTCCTGGCTGGTTCCGGCGGATGCGCTGGAAGCAGGCGACTGGGATCGCATTACTAAACTGGCTCGCGAAGCGGTAGAAGGCGCGAAACAGTAACAAATGCTCAATGCATAAAGCAGGCCCTCTGGCCTGATGCTGGTCACTTTATGTGACCAGCATGTATAAGTTCTTCTTCTTCTCCCCACAAACATTTTTAATATCCCTAACCCCAGGCGTATCATTCTTCATTATTAAATAATCCCTCACTTATATATTTGATGAATAATTCATTCTTAATTTATCTGTGATGAGATTGCCTGGGCTCTTTTTATTTATTCTGTGAATAATATTACTTCCTTTGAGTCAATTCAACTTGAGGTTGGGTATTTTAATAGGAAAGCGATAGGTGTATTGTTTTTAATAAACGGAATGTTTGTTAAAAGGATAGATAATAATGTCAGGGGAATCTGAGGTGGCTCAACGGTGGGACACGTTAAACAGATATTTATTGTATTTCCCGCGTAGCAAAAATGTTATTTCTGATGTTCATTCTTTTACAGGAAAAGAGATATTAAGCGAGCCTTATCGCTATACCATTCGCTTTACCAGTCCGGATCAAAACATTGCCATTAATGCTGTTCTTAATCAAAGGGCTGAGTTTATTCTGCGTGCACCCAATCTGGAAGCCTCATGGCATGGGCAAACCTCCTGGCTGCCGGTTCGCCAGATTAATGGCACGATCACCCAATTTTCCCGGCTGATGTCTTCAGGTGACGAAGCACTGTATGAATGCGTGCTGGAGCATGAGCTGGCGCTGCTGGATCAAAATTACCGTTCTGCGGTTTACATGAACATGACAGTCCCGGAGCTCGTTACAAAGCTGATGAAGGACAGTGGTCACTTTGACGGCTACAACATTGATTTTGACCAACTGAGCCACAGTTATCCACGACGGGAAATGATCGTTCAGTGGAAAGAAACCGATTTGCGGTTCATCCGTCGGCTGCTGGCAGAGATAGGGATCTGGTTCCGTTTTGAGAATCACAACAAAGTGAAAACGGAAACCGTCGTTATTTTTGGGGATTCTGCGCGTCGTTACAACTTCAGCGACAAACAGATGCCTTATGTCCGACATTCAGGCATGACCAGTTATAACGAATACATCACCGATCTGGAGGAGCAGCACGGCCTGATCCCAAAAAATGTGTTGGTTCGCACCTATAACTACCGTGACCCGCAATCGCCGCAGACGGATAAGACCGTTAAAACGAGCGATATTCCCGAAGGTGTAACGACAGGCCAACACTATCACTATGCCGATCACTATCTTGCTGCGGGGGATTTTCACGGTGAAGAGGCGGAAACCGCCGCATTTTACGCCCGTCTGCGTTATGAACGCCTGTTGAACGGACAGAGTATTCTGGGGGCGACAACCAGTGATCCCGAGCTTCAGCCAGGCATTATGTTTTATCCTGCAGGGCCTGTACCTGACGGGTTTAAGTCCGGGTTTGTGATAACTGCGATGATTATCCGCGGCAGCCGTGCTGAACACTATCGCGCCGTACTTTCTGGGATCCCCTATATCCACGGCTATAGCTTCCGTTCTGAATACATATCCCGGCCGGTGATAGCCGGAACGGTGCCCGCCAGAGTGATGGCTATCGGGGGAAATAAAACCTATGCCGGACTTGATGCGGTTGGACGCTACCGGGTTAAGTTCGATTTTGACCTTGATGAAAAACGGGTCGGATTTGAAAGCGCCCTGGTACGCCTCGGCAGGCCGTACGCCGGTGACACTTTTGGTATTCACTTTCCGTTGCTGGAGGGGACTGAAGTTGCCGTTGGTTTTGAAGGCGGCGACCCGGACAGACCTTTTATCGCCCATGTCATGCACGACGGCAGCCACCCGGATTTAGTCACAAACCGTAACGATACCCGAAACGTGATCCGCACGGCCGCGTTGAACAAGATCCGTCTTGAAGATCGTCGCGGGCAGGAACACATCAAAATCTCTACCGAGTACGGCAAAGGGCAAGTGAGTGTGGGCCACCTGGTTGATGCTGAGGGCAAAAAGCGCGGGGAAGGTGTGGAGGCTCGCACCGACGACTGGATGGCGCTGCGTGCTGCCAAAGGCGTGATGATCACCACGGAAGCACAGCCCTGCGCGGGGGGTAAGCAACTGGATATGACAGCGGCTATTGCACAACTCGAAAAGGCGTTATCGCTGGCGATGACCCTACAACAAAGTGCGCTTACGGCAGGTGCGAGTAATGTGGAAACCGATCGGCAAAATGCGCTCAGCCAGACGCTGAGTCATCTCGCGGAGCCCGGTATTTTGGCATATGGAAAAAGTGGAATTGCGCAGGTTACGCCGGACAGCCTGCAATTGTCAGCCGGGAAAGACCTGATTGCCACAGCGGGCGGGAATGCCAGCGTGAATGTGGTGAAAAAATTCTCGCTGGCCGTAGGGGAAAAACTGTCGCTGTTTGCCCGCAAACTCGGCATCCAGATGATTGCCGGTGCGGGGGATATTACGACGCAGGCGCAGCGGGGCGAAATGCACATGCTGTCGCAGCAGGATTTCACGCTGACGAGCACCGCCGGGAAAATGAACGGCAGTGCCAGAAAGGGAATGCAGTTTGTCTGCGGGGGCGGCGGGATCCGGATCAGCCCGACCGGACTGGTCACGATTTTCTCGCCGACGGGCATTGAACTCAAAGCGCCGAGCCTGAAATACGACGGTCCGGAAAGTGTGTCGGTACCGACGCCATCCTTTGACAAAGGCGCCTTTAAACTTCGCTACAAACTGCACGCCGGCGATGATCCGGAGCAAATTCTGGCAAACAAAAAATTCAGGCTGACCAGTGCATCCGGACAGGTGGTGGAAGGCGTGACGGACAGCTGC
Organism: Enterobacter sp. 301B; assembly: GCF_003850715.1. Classification (NCBI taxonomy): domain Bacteria; kingdom Pseudomonadati; phylum Pseudomonadota; class Gammaproteobacteria; order Enterobacterales; family Enterobacteriaceae; genus Enterobacter; species Enterobacter sp. 301B. Next base: position 217,238 of record NZ_PQTC01000006.1, on the reverse strand, counting down.
GGTCGTTCACCCCTGCTCGATGCTGACGACCTCGACAGCTATAAAATGGAGATAATGGAATGACGGAGGCGAAGACAAAACCCTACGCTCCACGGGTGGTATCAGAAGGCGATATTCCGGTACACAAAACCCTGGGCGAAGTCGCCCAGACGCGCAACGTCGGGATACCGCGTCCGATGCCCGGCATTGTGATCCTCGTCCATGGCGTGAACGACGTGGGTGAAGCTTACCAGAATCAAGAGAAAGGAATACTTGTCGGGCTGGGTAAGCGACTCAACCGGCAGGATTTTTACGCCCACGAATGGAAAGACTACAGAATTATCACTCCCGGGCGTTCCCCCATCATCCCGTTTTACTGGGGATATAAACCGGTTACGCATGCTGACTACCGGGCGGACCAGAAGCGCTACCGGGAGGAAGTCGGGAAGCTGAGTGACAAAGCGCATCTTCCCTATGATGCGTACCAGGAAGATAACGAGACGAATAAAAAGTCGCTGGGTAATGACGGAAAAGGGCCGTTTCAGTACCAGAACGATAACTTTAAGAACGCACTTGATAAGAGTTTTGCCAAGGGGGGCGGGACCTTTGCCAACGCGACGACGACGATCCCGGATATGCTGGGGCCCGGCGCCGGTGGCTTCGGCGTTGCCGCTGCGGGATTTGCCTCGCTGCACTTCAATGATGGCGATTTTACCCATCCCATTTATGAAAACCCGCACCGCATTTACCAGTTTTTTGCCGCTCAACGGCTGGCGGATTTGATTATTCAGATTCGTCAGCCGTTAGTAACTCAAAACGATGTTATCAATATCGTCGCTCACAGTCAGGGCACGATTATTACTATGCTGGCAAATATGCTGGTGAAACAGGCCGGATACGATCCGGTAAATTGTGTGATTCTTAATCACTCACCATATTCTCTTGAGTCGCGCGTGGCTGAAAATATTCAGCCGGGCTATCAACAGACCGACGACGCCAGACAGCAGACATTTAAAAATTTCTGTCGCCTGATGCATACGCAATGGAAAGGGGGTGGGAAAATGGCAGAGAGCGAATTACTTGCTCTGGAGGCCTCCTGTACCCTGCGTAAACCTTCCGATAATCCGCTGCGAACGGATGGCAGATATTGCCGAAGCAACGACGGTAAAGTGTATAACTACTTTTGCCCGAACGATGGCGTCGTGTCGCTGGAGAATGTGCAGGGGTTTGGCTGGCGGGGCATTCCTCAGAATATTGCCAGTGATATACCGAATCTGTTTCAGCGTGTGTTTTACCAGCATGGTGAAGTAGGAAACATCCCTGACGCTAACCCCTTTGAGTTACAGCCGCGAAATGAGGGGGATGCAAAATATGCCTTTCTCACGAACGCCAGTTACAGCGCTCGCGATGTGGTGATAAATGGTGAGGAGTTACCGGAACCTTTTATTTTCAAACTTCAGGGGGAGGATAATCACCCGGATAACGATCCTAAAACCAGTGATAAACCGTATACCTATTATGTCGATCCGGACAGCCCGGACGCCTACATTTCCTATTCCGCCAAAGCCAGCGCCATTAAGCGCACAGTAACGACAACCTTTGCTGTGAACCGCTATCAAAATATTGGCTGGCAGCCTGGTCACGTTTTATCTGCTTCAGAGCTTAAAGAAGAGAGTTTTGAACGCAAGCATGAAGTTATTTATGGTGAGGTGTCAGGTTCGCGTGATTTTCAGTTAGTTACCCTTACCTGGAAGAAAACACCGGAAGAACTGCAAGCGGAATGGCAGAAAATTGACCCGGTAGGCTACAGCCAGCACTCCTCTATTGTGATGAGTGAATTTGTGCCATCGCACGCTATGGCGTTTGATTTGGCTATTGGGCAGTGCAAATCATTCGATTATCAGGCGGGGAAATTTTGGGAAGGGTTGCTACATCGGGCAGACTGGCGCGATCCGCAGAACGGTTATCCTGCCGCTAAAGAATATTACCGTACCGGAATGCTAGATGAACAGCGTACGAAATGGTTTATGAATAAGCCTGATGAGGTGCTTCCAAAAGGGGAGTACGGTGTGGAAAACCACTTTAATAATGCCTCGCCAGCCATGCCGTCACGCGAACTGTCCATCAGAAATCAGGATGTGGCAAATTTGCAATGGGATATGCCAAAGCCCATGAGTGATAGTCAACTGGCTAAAGGATAGAGCATGAAAATATTTTTTATCGGCCTGACGACCTTAGCTGTTTTGCTTGTGACCGGATGCCTGGCTAAAGAACCGCCGACGCAGGTAGTTTATCGATTCGATGATCATCGTTATCTCGAACTGAAAGGGTGGGATTGTGAAGGCGAACTCTGGTACACGGATACTAAGCGAGGCATTCACACCGAACCAGTTAGTCAGTTTTATCGACTCTTTACCCGTAAATTTATTCATCCATCAGAGCGATATATTGCACTGACGGGATGGGGAGTGAGTGGATTCATAGTATCTAAGGACTATGGGAAAACGTGGCGCTCAGTAGCGTTTTCACCAAATCATAATGAACCCAATGGTGATGACTACGCGCCGTATGAGGATATTATTTCTTTCACCGTCGTCAACGATCAGGGCTTTTTACTAACCAAGCACCGGCTGTATATGTCATCAAAGCCATTTGAAGACCCGCGCATTCTGCCCGGTGGGCCGGGGATTGCCTATACCGTGGATGACGGAATGGGAAATAAAGTCAGCGGGAAGCTGGAACCCCGTTCCCCTGGCTGGGCTTGGGGAATGGTCTACATGACTAAACAGGGGCTTGAGGGCAGCACGCAGCAACTTAAGGCAAACTGGCAAGATTTACCCGACAGCGTACCCGAAGTGAAGGAGTACACCGGCTGGGATCATATGCGCTGTGATATGGATGCGGGGCGATAACTGATGAAAGGATTATGTACCGTTCTCGCAGCTACGTCCGTTGTGCTGGCAACCGGATGCCAGGCGAAAGAACCGCCGACACAGGTTGTTTACCGGTTCGATGATCATCGTTATCTTGAGTTAAAAGGCTGTGGCTGTGAAGGCCAGCTCTGGTATACAGATACGAAAAGGGGTATTCATTCACAGCCTTATTTTCAATTTTATCGAGTATTTACCCGTAAGTTTATTCATCCATCAGAACGATATATCTCAATTCCTAACTGGGAGGTGGATGGGTTTCATGTATCGAAAGACTATGGCGAAACATGGAAAGCTGTCGGTTTTTCCCCAGCGGGTAATGAACCAAATGGAGATAACAGAGCACCCGCAGAAGATGCAGTGTCTTTCACCGTCGTCAACGATCAGGGCTTTTTACTAACCAAGCACCGGCTGTACATGTCGTCAAAACCATTTGAAGACCCGCGCATTCTGCCCGGTGGGCCGGGGATTACCTATACCGTGGATGACGGAATGGGAAATAAAGTCAGCGGGAAGCTGGAACCCCGTTCCCCTGGCTGGGCCTGGGGAATGGTCTACATGACTAAGCAGGGGCTTGAGGGCAGCACGCAGCAACTTAAGGCTAACTGGCAAGATTTACCCGACAGCGTACCCGATGTGAAAGGCTATACCGGCTGGGATCATATGCGCTGTGATATGGATGCGGGGCGATAACTGATGAAAGGATTATGTACCGTTCTCGCAGCGACGTCCGTTGTGCTGGCAACCGGATGCCAGGCGAAAGAACCACCCACACAGGTTGTTTATCGGTTCGATGATCATCGTTATCTTGAGTTAAAAGGCTGGAGCTGTGAAGGCCAGCTCTGGTATACAGATACGAAAAGGGGTATTCATTCACAGCCTTATTTTCAATTTTATCGAGTATTTACCCGTAAGTTTATTCATCCATCAGAACGATATATCTCAATTCCTAACTGGGAGGTGGATGGGTTTCATGTATCGAAAGACTATGGCGAAACATGGAAAGCTGTCGGTTTTTCCCCAGCGGGTAATGAACCAAATGGAGATAACAGAGCACCCGCAGAAGATGCAGTGTCTTTTACCGTCGTCAACGATCAGGGCTTTTTACTGACCAAGCACCGGCTGTACATGTCGTCAAAACCATTTGAAGACCCGCGCATTCTGCCCGGTGGGCCGGGGATTACCTATACCGTGGATGACGGAATGGGAAATAAAGTCAGAGGTAAGCTGGAACCCGGTTCTTCTGGCCCTGCTTGGGGGCTGGATTACATCACCAAAGAAGGTCTGCACGAAGATATAGCTCAATTTAAGACAAACTATCAGGACCTACCCGACAGCGTACCCGAGGTGAAGGGCTATTCCGGCTGGGATCATATGCGCTGTGATATGGATGCGGGGCGATAACTGATGAAAGGATTATGTACCGTTCTCGCAGCTACGTCCGTTGTGCTGGCAACCGGATGCCAGGCGAAAGAACCGCCGACACAGGTTGTTTACCGGTTCGATGATCATCGTTATCTTGAGTTAAAAGGCTGGGGCTGTGAAGGCCAGCTCTGGTATACAGATACGAAAAGGGGTATTCATTCACAGCCTTATTTTCAATTTTATCGAGTATTTACCCGTAAGTTTATTCATCCATCAGAACGATATATCTCAATTCCTAACTGGGAGGTGGATGGGTTTCATGGATCGAAAGACTATGGCGAAACATGGAAAGCTGTCGGTTTTTCCCCAGCGGGTAATGAACCAAATGGAGATAACAGAGCACCCGCAGAAGATGCAGTGTCTTTCACCGTCGTCAACGATCAGGGTTTTTACTAACCAAGCACCGGCTGTACATGTCGTCAAAACCATTTGAAGACCCGCGCATTCTGCCCGGTGGGCCGGGGATTGCCTATACCGTGGATGACGGAATGGGAAATAAAGTAAGCGATACGCTGGACCCCCGTTTCCCTGGCTGGGCCTGGGGAATGGTCTATATGACTAAGCAGGGGCTTAAGCACAGCACGCAGCAATTTAAGGCTAACTGGCAAGATTTACCCGACAGCGTACCCGAAGTGAAGGAGTACACCGGCTGGGATCATATGCGCTGTGATATGGATGCGGGAAAATAGGGAGATAAAGCGATGAAAGGCGTCATTAGGTTAAACGATCCGCTGATAAGCGGAGGAAAAGTCACTAAGGCCTCTGGGGCAGACTTTATGGGTCAGCCCGTGGCCTTGAAAGATGATCTTGTGCAGTGTCCGCTCCATAAAGGGACGTTCCCAATCACTGAATGTCACCCAACCTGGACCATGCATGGCCGTGGGGTTGTGGTAGATGGCTGTCGCGCGGCGTGTGGATGTGAAATCAAAAGTACCTTACCTGTGGCGGGAGCTTCGTAATGCGCGCGTGGTGGTTATACAAAAAACAGCCAGACCCGGATTCCACTGTGCCAGTCGTCATGATTGTTTTCCTCTATGTGATAGCCGTCGCAATGGGCCTCGCGATCCGGGCTCTAACCTGGCCTGAACAGGAACACGTTACGGCTCTCTTTTTTGTGCCTTCAGTTATTCTGCCCATCTGTGTTGTGTCGTTGTTAGTTTTTACAAGTTTCATATTTCATGACGCCAACATTCATTATGCTGAAACCCGAAAATTCATAGCAAAAGAGCAGGAGATTAATTTAAAGGCGTATGCGCGGAAAAATATGGCTATCGCAGCATGGTCTTCAATAACCCCCCTGGAGCAACCCGCGCTGAATATGTTGAAACTGGAAGGCGAATTTCCGCTGGCACCGAAAACGCCGGTTAACATTCAGCTGGAAGATCGCTTCGACCAGACCAGGAATGAACAGATGTTTTACCGCTTACTGGACCCGATGGCAGAAAAATTGAAGGGCTATAACTACCGTATTTTTGAAACCGTTGTCTGGGTTCGCGGAGGGAGTGGATCCTGCATTGATGAACTGAGACGCACTCTGGAGCGGTTGGGTATTGAAACGGCCAGCACGTGTAAAATTGAGTACAGCACAGAATGCCCTGACTACGCGATCGTTAGCCAATGGATGAACTTATCTGATTACAGAGTTGAAAACCGGCTGATTGTTATCGTTCATTTACATGAAGAAAGCGGCGAATCAAAGAGCATGGAAAATGCATGTGCATTCCTGCTGACCAGTCATTATGTCCGGGAGGAGGGCGAAAAACCGGTATATTTATATCAGCCTATGTCTGATGTGACCGATGTAGAGGACAAAATGGCGGTCTTCCTTGAGACGGGTTCGGTACTTACGCCGAAAAGTCTCTGGTATACCGGGCTGTCCCGTATTGAAAAATATCCATTAATGCAGGCACTGGACAAAAAAGCGCTCACGGTGGAACGGCTGGATATCGATGCCTCTCTGGGCGCAAAGAGTGCCGGGTATCGGTGGCTGGCTCTGGCATTTGCGGCGGATGCGGTAAAATATGCCCAGGGGGAGCAACTGGTAGCATATTCAGACAAAAACAAATTTTGTATTACTGCGCTTTCCTCCATGAAGACAGCTATCCCAAAAAAACTTACCTGGTGTAACTGGAGTAATCCCCTTTATCCTGCGGGGATGGCGGCTTTATTCTGCGTGTTATCCCTCATTGCCTATCGTATCAGTTTCCTGGCGCAAAACGATCCGCCAGCAATCTGGGAACTGATTGCGAGCATAATCATTCCCTTCGTTATTTTTATAGGCCTCGGTAGTTTTGTTTTCATCTCGAAAACGAATGAAGCCTACGAGGACATGGAATACGAATGGAAGCGATAGAAACGAAACAACGTTAATCATGCTATGTGGCTGGTCGCTTACTTGACCAGCCTTTAGTTATTTACCCTGTCACTTTCACCGCAGTGGCCGCTTTTTTCGCTCTCGCGACGGCTTCGTCCACGTTTTCCCCGGTCGCTAATGCCACGCCCAGACGACGGCTTCCGTCGATCTCCGGTTTGCCGAACAGCCGAACCTGCAAGCCTGCGCCTACCGCACCTTCGACGTTATCAAAGGTGACATTCTGGCTGGTCAGCTGCGGCAGGATCACCGCCGAGGCTGCCGGGCCGTACTGACGGATGCCGCCAACCGGCAGGCCGAGGAAAGCACGTACGTGCAGCGCGAACTCAGAGAGATCCTGCGAAATCAGCGTGACCATCCCGGTATCGTGCGGGCGAGGGGAGACTTCGCTGAAGATCACCTCGTCGCCGCAAACAAACAATTCCACGCCGAACAGGCCGTAGCCGCCCAGCGCCAGCACCGTTTTGCGGGCGATCTCCTGCGCGCGTGCCAGCGCCAGCGCGCTCATCTGCTGCGGCTGCCAGGATTCGCGATAATCGCCGTCTTCCTGGCGATGACCAATCGGGTCGCAGAAATAAACGCCATCCACGGCGCTGACGGTGAGCAGGGTAATTTCAAAATCAAACTTCACCACGCCTTCTACGATGACGCGCCCGGCACCGGCACGGCCGCCCTGCTGGGCATAGTCCCAGGCTTTGTCCAGCGTGCTGCTGTCGCGGATAAAGCTCTGCCCTTTGCCAGAGGAGCTCATTACCGGCTTAATGATGCACGGGTAGCCAATCTCCTCTACGGCCTGGAGAAACGCAGCTTTATCCCCGGCAAAACGGTAGCTGGAGGTCGGGAGCTGTAATTCTTCTGCCGCCAGGCGACGAATGCCTTCCCGGTTCATGGTCAGTTTTGCCGCTGTGGCACAGGGCACCACGCGCTGGCCTTCCTGTTCAAGGGCAACCAACATCTCAGTGGCAATGGCCTCAATTTCAGGTACCACGAAATCCGGTTTTTCGTCGGCAATTAACGCCCGCAGGGCATTACCGTCAAGCATATCGATGACGTGCGAGCGATGCGCGACGTGCATGGCGGGCGCATTCGCGTAACGGTCCACCGCAATCACTTCCACACCCAAACGCTGGCATTCAATGGCCACTTCTTTACCCAGTTCACCCGATCCCAACAGCATGACGCGCGTCGCGGCAGGACGCAGCGCGGTTCCTAAACGAGTCATAAAAATCCCCCTGAAAAAGATGCGGGCAGTATAAACGAAAACGTTTGCGTATGTCTTGTATGGCAATAACCGGACACGGGGGAAATTTGCGCTTCTTTAGCACTGACAGACATTTCCTGACACCCGCTCGCTTAGGCTGTGAAGGTTACGCACTGTTACGTGAGGAAAAATATGTCAGGTTGGATGAATCAACTGCAATCCCTGTTGGGACAAAAAGGCTCGTCGTCCGGCGAACAGGGTCTGAGCAAGCTGCTTGTGCCGGGTGCGCTCGGCGGGCTGGCCGGTTTGCTGGTTGCCAATAAATCATCGCGGAAACTGCTTACCAAATACGGTACCGGCGCGCTGCTGGCGGGCGGAGGGGCTATTGCAGGCTCCGTCTTATGGAACAAATACAAAGACAAGGTGCGCAACGCGCATCAGGATGAACCGCAGTACGGGAAGCAGGTATCTCCGTTAGATTTACGCACCGAGCGTCTGATCCTCGCCCTGGTCTTTGCAGCCAAGAGCGACGGGCATATTGATGCCAGTGAACGTGCCGCAATTGAACAGCAGATGCGGGAAGCGGGCGTTGAGGAGCAGGGCAGGGCGCTGGTGGCGCAGGCCATCGAACAGCCGCTCGATCCGCAGCGTCTGGCGCAAAGCGTGAAAAACGAAGAAGAGGCACTGGAACTCTATTTTCTGAGCTGTGCTGCCATCGATATCGATCACTTTATGGAGCGCAGCTACCTGAACGCCCTGGGTGATGCGCTGAAGATCCCACAGGACGTTCGTGAGGGAATTGAGCAGGATATTCAGCAGCAGAAGCAGACCCTCGCGGGCTAGAAGGCCATGTTTCGCTTGCATCATACGCGTGTTTTGCCAACCTTATAGGATGTAAAACGAAAAAGTAAGAATGCCATGCCTCCAAAAGCCCGACGTACTCCTTATGCGATCACCACGCATGGCGATACGCGTATCGATAACTACTACTGGCTGCGGGACGATTCTCGTTCCCGGCCAGAGGTGCTCGACTATCTGCACGAGGAAAACGACTATGGCCGCCAGGTCATGGCCAGCCAGCAGGCGCTTCAGGATCAGCTCCTGAACGAAATGGTGCAGCGTATCCCCCAGCGTGATGTCTCTGCCCCGTGGTGCAAAAACGGTTATCGCTATCGCCATATTTATGAGCCGGGAAACGAATATCCCATCTACCAGCGCCAGTCTGCGCTGAGCGCCGAGTGGGACGAATGGGAGATCCTGCTGGATGCTAACAAACGTGCTGCCCACAGTGAGTTTTATACGCTGGGCGGCATGTCCATTTCCCCCGATAACGCCATTATGGCGCTGGCTGAGGATTACCTCTCCCGCCGCCAGTACGGTTTGCGTTTCCGCAATCTTGAAACGGGAAACTGGTATCCCGAAATGCTGGATAATGTCTCCCCCGATTTCGTCTGGGGTAACGATTCAGAAACGGTCTACTACGTTAAAAAGCATGCCTCAACGCTGCTACCTTATCAGGTCTGGCGTCATACGGTGGGGACCGATTCCGCCGATGATGAGCTTGTGTATGAAGAAAAAGACGAGACGTTCTACGTCAGCCTGCATAAAACCTCGTCTCGCCACTACGTGATTATCTTCCTTGCCAGCGCCACCACCTCTGAGGTGCTGCTGCTGGATGCCGAACTGCCGGATGCCCAGCCGCTGTGCTTCCTGCCGCGCCGTAAAGATCATGAGTACAGTCTGGATCACTTCCAGCACAGCTTTTACCTGCGTTCGAACCGCGAGGGCAAAAACTTTGGCCTTTATAAAACCAAAGTGCGCGATGAACGGAAGTGGGAAGTGTTAATTCCTGCGCGCGATCAGGTGATGCTGGAGGGGTTCACCCTGTTTACCGACTGGCTGGTGGTGGAAGAGCGTCAGCGCGGACTGACCAGTATCCGCCAAATCAACCGCAAAACCCGCGAAGTGGTGGGCATTGCGTTCGATGACCCGGCTTACGTGACGTGGATCGGCTTTAACCCGGAACCGGAATCGTCCCGCCTGCGGTACGGCTATTCGTCAATGACTACCCCGGACACGTTGTTTGAGCTAGATATGGACACCGGGCAGCGTCAGGTGATTAAACAGGCTGAGGTCCGGGGATTTGAGTCGGAAAATTATCGCAGTGAACACCTGTGGGTGACCGCGCGCGACGGCGTTGAAGTCCCCGTGTCTCTCGTCTACCACAAGGATCACTTCAACAAAGGTAAAAACCCCATCCTCGTCTACGGTTACGGCTCCTACGGATCCAGCATGGACGCCGATTTCAGCAGCAGCAGGCTGAGCCTGCTCGACCGCGGTTTTGTTTATGCGATTGCCCATATTCGCGGCGGCGGCGAGCTGGGTCAGCACTGGTATGAAGACGGAAAATTTCTCAAAAAGAAAAATACCTTCAATGACTACCTTGATGTCTGCGATGCGCTGATCGCGCAGGGTTATGGCGATCCGCAACTCTGCTTTGGCATGGGGGGCAGCGCCGGAGGCATGTTAATGGGAGCCGTGGTAAACCAGCGGCCTGAACTGTTTAAAGGCGTTATCGCTCAGGTGCCGTTTGTGGACGTGGTGACGACCATGCTGGACGAAACCATTCCGCTGACCACCGGGGAGTTTGAGGAGTGGGGGAACCCGCAGGATGAAACCTATTACCGCTACATGAAAGAGTACAGCCCGTACGATAACGTCGAGGCGAAAGCCTATCCGCATATGCTGGTGACCACCGGCCTGCACGATTCCCAGGTGCAGTACTGGGAGCCCGCGAAATGGGTGGCGAAGCTGCGTGAGCTAAAAACTGACGATAATCTGCTGCTGCTGTGTACCGATATGGACTCGGGGCACGGAGGGAAATCAGGGCGATTTAAATCCTATGAAGGGGTGGCGCTGGAGTACGCCTTTTTGATTGGCCTGGCGCAGGATACGCTGCCAGGCCGCGCGGGAACTCAGGCTTCGCCTAAATAATGCTTCAGCGTCAGGCGCAGTTCCGGGCTCATTCTGTCGAGGTTGTTGTACAGCCAGCGCAGATAGCCCGGATCGTTGTCCGCCACTTCCGATACCGGTTTTCCACGATATTTACCGAACGTGAAGGTGGTCAGTAGGGCGGGGCGGCCGGTAATGGTCGCCATATCGTCCGGCGTCCAGCCGGAAGTATTCATGATATCAATCAGGAGCGCTGCGGTGATGTAGCAGTCATAGAGGGCGCGGTGATGATGCAGCCCTTCCGGCGTCCGCACGCTTAGTTTGCGCGACTTATACAGCGCCATATTGCTGTATTTGATCCCCGGCCACAGACGGCGCGCCAGCTTCATGGTGCAAATCCATTCACCGGGCATCTCCGGCAGCACGCGGCGGTCAAAGCTGGCGTTATGGGCGACATACCACTGGCTACCGTGGTAAAGAGGGATGATCTCTTCAATCCACGGCTTATCCGCCACCATCGATTCCGTAATGCGATGAATTGCCATCGCCTGCGCACTGATGGGACGGTCCGGGCGCACCAGGTGGCTCATTGGATTGACTATCTTTCCGTCAACCACGTCGACAGAGGCGACTTCCACAATTCCACCCTGCAAATCGCAGGTTTCGGTATCGATAACGCGCAGCATTGATCGCTCCTGATCCTAAAATGCCTAGCCTAATGGAATGATATCCCCTTGCCAACCCTGTCGGCCCAAAGAACCGGTTAACAGCAACTCTCCCTTATCGGCACGCACGATCAGCTGACCTTTTTCATCCCATAACGCGCTACCGCTGCGCGCGTTCGCCATTAATACCGCGATGGCGTACTTATGCGCGAAGCGTTGTAACGAACTGATGGATTGCCGCCAGCGTTGCTCACCCACCGCCAGGCTGCTGGTGAACAGCGTTGCCTCTGGGTCCAGTTCCGGGGCGTCAGCCTGATTATCAACGATGGTTAACCGTTTATTGCCAGGAATAACACCCGCACCGTTACCCTGCGGATAACGCCGGATGGTCGACAGGTTAGGGGTGAATAGCGCGAGTCCTTTCTGTTGCTGGAGCGTAATACCGGCAATCACCGTGATGAAACGTGACTGCGCCGCGTGAAGGAGGGGGGCAAGCTGCAAATCGTCAGGGGGTGGGGGTAAGGTTGTTCCGCCAGGGCCAGTAAGCGAAAGCTCCGGAAAGACGACTAAATCGCACCCATGCGAGGCAGCCTCGTCAATAAAGTGCAGGTGATGTTTTACGTGCTCATCAACACAGTTGTGCCGCGGAGCATACTGAGCCGCGGCAATAGTCCATCGTGACATCGTGACTTCTTATACACTAAGTCGCTGGGATTTTAAGATTACACCTAAATTTATCAGGGTTTTCTTATCCTGCCACATAACGCGTAAGGAAGTGTAACGGGACGTTAAGCTTATTTAACTTTAGGTTCGTACGGCAGGCGCGAGAGATTAACGGAGGCGAGGCGATGCGCAATAAGACGTTCGCGGAACCAGTCGCGCAGATGCGCGGGTTGTTCACGCTCTACCACTTCAGCCACGACGGGCATGTTGTAACGCTCTTTGAATGCGACCCCCGCGGCGGCGAGATCGACATTCACTTTGTCCATCTCGTCCTGAGGAAGGGCGGCCAGGTTAACGTTCATTTCCTTCTCCTTTTTCTGCGGCGGCAACGTTACCGCGATTGTTCAACGATGACAAGGGAGCAAATGATGTTCCTCGACTCGTTAATTATACAGAGTTATTCTTTAGCATTCAGGCATAACGAAAAGGAATGATTGTGATGCACTTTACCCCTTCCCGCGTCGCGTGTGCGCTGGTGTTTCTGCTCTCTTCGGCAATCGCGCCATCAGCTCTGGCCCATGCGCACCTTAAGCAACAATCCCCGCAGGAAAATACCGTCGCGACGGCACCCGACGTCATTACCCTGAATTTCTCGGAAGGCATTGAACCTGCCTTCAGCGGCGTCGTGGTGACGGACGCGCAGCAGCACAAAATCCAGACCGGCGCGGTGAAGCGTGACGAGAAGGATAACGCAAAGCTGATTGTTCCTCTTGAGAAACCGTTGACGACCGGCACCTATACGGTGGACTGGCATGTGGTCTCCGTGGACGGCCACAAAACCAAGGGCAGCTATCACTTTAGCGTGAAATAGTATGCTGGCCCTGAGCTACGTAGCGTTTCGCTTTATCCATTTTGTTGCGCTGATACTACTGTTCGGCAACGCGCTATACAGTGTCTGGTTTGCACCGTCTTCGTTGCAGCGCCTCATGACGCAGCGTTTCCAGCGCCAGCAGAATATCGCGGCCTTAATCAGCCTGATGGCTGCTCTGCTGATGTTCGGCCTGCAAAGTGGGTTAATGGGCAACGGCTGGGGTGATGTCATTCGCCCGGCGGTCTGGCGCAGCGTGCTGGGCACGCAGTTTGGTGGCGTCTGGCTGTGGCAAATGGTGCTGGCCGCTGTGACCGCGGGTGCTGCATGGCTTACCCCACAAAAGGGCTCACGGCTGTTACTGCTCGCGATGGGGCAAATGGTGGTGCTGGCGGGCGTGGGACATGCCGCGATGAACGGTGGCGCGCCGGGTGCGTTGCATCGTCTGAACCATGCGCTTCACCTGCTCTGCGCCGCCACCTGGGTGGGCGGTTTACTGCCGCTGCTGTTCTGTATGCGGCTGGCGAAAGGCCGCTGGCAGCCAGCCGCTATCTTTACCATGATGCGCTTCTCCCGCGTGGGGCATTATGCCGTGGCGGGCGTGCTGCTGACCGGGATAATCAATACGCTCTTTATTGTGGGCATAGACGTGCCGTGGGAAGCGCCTTATGTACGGCTGTTGTTGTTCAAATGTGCGCTGGTCATCATGATGGTGGCAATTGCGCTGGCGAATCGGTATTTTCTTGTGCCACGCTTTCGCCCTGATGCCGGGCGGGAACAACAGATTTTTATCAGGATGACACAGGCAGAAGTGGTGCTGGGCGCGCTGGTACTGGCGGCCGTCAGCCTGTTCGCGACCTGGGAACCCTTCTGACAAGGTTTAATAACTTATGAAAAAGACACTGCTTTCTCTTTTACTTCTCACCTGTGCCAGCAGTGCGCTGGCCGCGCCGCAGGTCATCACCGTCAGCCGGTTTGAAGTGGGTAAGGACAACTGGGCATTTAATCGTGAAGAGGTCATGCTCACCTGCCGTCCCGGTAACGCGCTGTATGTCATCAATCCCAGTACGCTCGTGCAGTATCCGTTAAATGACGTAGCGGAGCAGCAGGTTGCCAGCGGGAAAAGTAACGGACAGCCTGTCAGCGTGATCCAGGTGGATGACCCGGCAAACCCCGGGCAGAAGAAAAGTCTGGCACCGTTTATTGAGCGCGCTAAAAAGCTCTGCTAGCCGTCAGGTTTCCAGTAAAAAAAAACCGCAGGTGCTTGTAAAAGCTCTGCGGTTTTTCACATTTAGTGATGTTCTGACGCTTTTTTTCAGACCACTTTTACTGTGGACTGGAAAACCTGACGTCGTCATCTATTCTTAAAGGGCAAGGCGATTGAGCCTGCATTAATGCCAACTTTTAGCGCACGGCTCTCTCCCAAGAGCCATTTCCCTGGACCGAATACAGGAATCGTATTCGGTCTCTTTTTATCTGCATGAAAATAAACGATAAAATCCGGTTTTCGTCTCAGCAGAAGGTTCACTTCCTGTGCGCCTGCTTCAAACATACCACAACCCGGCAGGCGTAAGTCCAGTCCTTTTTGGCTGTTTTGTTAAATTTTTGTTTGTATTTTGCCTGAGACGACTGCGGGATCAATGCGCGCATGTACGGAAGCCGCAATATCATCAAGTAACGCAAAGCGGCGACGGTATTCGGCGCGTTTTTTGCTGGCAATCTCCTCCAGTGCTTTACGCTCCATCTGGAGCGGCAACTGCCAGCAGAAGGGGGAGAGTTTCTTTCCGTTCAGGCCTTCCCAGAACTCGTCGTAGCTGGCGTGAAAATGACGCCCTTTGCTCAGACGGTAGCGCAGCGCGCGGAAAACATGGCCTTCATCGCTGACGGCAAAAATCGCGCTGATGTTCGAGCGTGAGGCAAGCTGGAAGATCACCTCCATCAGCACGCGTTTCGGGAAAAGCCCATGGCAGGCACGGGTAGCCTGCTTAATCACCTCCCGTGAAACATGACGACGGGGACCCTGGAGGCCGCCGATCACCAGCACCATACGGCCGTTACTGCGTGCGACACAGAACGTCAGGCTGGCAAGCAGCGTGTTGTCATTGTCATGCAGCCAAAGCGTGCTTTCGCCTTCACGTTCAGCCTTACCTGCGGACGAGGCGTGGACGGTATAGATTTCGCCGTTTTTTGCCTCGAACCGGACAACCGGCACCTCTTGCGGATTGGTCAGCGCGTGGGCGAGGGCGGTATTTGTCAGACTATCAATCCACTGATAGTGGCTGACGATAGCATCGGCCCGGTCGTTTGAGTTCAGGCCACGCATCAGATACTGGCGGTGAGTTTTGCTCGGCAAGGTAATTTGAGAGGTGATCAGCCTGTCGAAATCATCGCGCCCGGATAGCGCCTCCAGCATGCGATGGGTGGAGGACCAGAATAAAAGCGAGCGCAGAAGGAACTTTAACCGGTAATCACGTTTGTGCCAGATTGGGCCGGGAACGCGTTTCCCTCTCACCAGTTCAGAAATAATATTTGTGCGATGCGGATAAAAAACATCGTTTTGCAGGTGTATGTTTGACACGTGAAAATCCCTCTTTTTATTCCGCATTATTTTAAAGGCCAGGGAATAAGGGATTAATAGCGCAGCGATCTTTATTTCCGGCTGGTTTATGGTTTGTTTGGATTCGCGATATCGATCGTCGGCTCATGACATTTTCTGTGGCAGCTATACTTCTTACAGGAGGCGTTATGTATCAGAAAATAGAGGGAGAACACTGGCGTCATGTCTGGGTTGTCAGCGATATTCATGGTTGTTATCAGTGGCTTATGGATGAACTGAAACGACGGCATTTTAATCCTGATGCGGATCTGCTTATCTCGGTGGGGGATATTATCGACCGCGGTCCCGACAGCATGAAATGTTTACAGCTGATGCAGGAAAAGTGGTTTTATGCGGTACGCGGTAATCACGAGCAAATGGCGTTAGATGCGCTTGAAAATAATGATTTTAGTCTCTGGAAGATAAATGGCGGTAACTGGTTTACCGGGCTTACGGTCGCTCAACAAAAGCAGGCGAAGGATTTACTCGACGCGTGTCGGGACTTACCGCACATTATTGAAATAACCTGCAAAAACGGTCTGAACGTGATTGCTCATGCGGATTATCCCGCCGCCGAATATGCCTGGCATAAGCCGGTAGATGCCCAGCGGGTGCTGTGGGATCGCGACCGGTTAATGGGCTTTATGGTGGGTAGAGGGCAGGGCATTAGCGGCGCGGATCACTTCTGGTTCGGACATACGCCTGTGGACAAGCGCTACGATTTCAACAATCTGCACTACATTGATACGGGAGCGGTGTTCGGGGGCTTTCTGACGCTGGCGCAGCTTCAGTAATAAATAACCCGCCTTCGGGCGGGTTCTCTTTGGGTTATGCAAGACGCAAGACCCAGGCATCGGTTTTACTGTCGTAATGTTCACGGTACAGAACGGAATGTTCCCCATCAAGGATCGCCGGGACGCTGGTATCTGCATCCCAGGCGTCCAGTTGCATGCACAAATCCGGATCGGATTTGCAGGGAATACTTAACGTTCGTTCGCCTTGTGCTTCGCCGCGCAATTCAGCGTCGTCGATTTCAAAAGCGCCAATGCGTACGCTGGTTTTCGTCATAATGCTCTCCGATTTGTTGCCCAAAATCTGGTATGACCAGTGCAGTCATCCATTTTTGATCCTAGACAAGGAGAGAGAAATCGCCAGTAAAAAAATGCGTTTTTTCAGTCAGTGCGGCTGTTACCGGTAAACAGGCGACCATCGCGTACCAGTTCACGCGGATAGCTATTTTTCAGCCGCGAGCCGACTTTTTTCGCCAGCCCGAGCGGATAGCCCTGATACGTCACGATGACTTCATCCTGTGACGGGCCGTCTTCCGGGTAAACGTCACGACCGCGATACCACTCTTCCGCTTCATGATGCGTCAGGGCGAAGGTGTTCTCATTGCCTGCCAGCGCAATGACCGCTTCGTGCTGCCAGCGATAGCCTTTGTTGTGGATCTCCGCCAGGCGAATACCGAGGCGGGAGAAACGCACCTTACCAATCAGCGGTTCGATGTTGACCGGGAACAGCCACAGCTCTTTGTCACGCATCCAGAGGCGCAGGCTCTCATCCCAGTGCAGTCCCACTTTGTTGGCAGCCGCTTGCGCCTGTGCCGCCTCACGGCCTTTGACCGGCGCGAACGGGAAGTTGCCGACCTTAAACTTAGGGACAGGCAGCGGATCGACGGCGCGGGTTTTACGCAGTCGTGCGACAAAGAACCCCTCGCAATCGTAAATCTGCGGGAAGACGTGCAGGAAGCCTTCAGGGGTGGCCGCGTGACTGGCCGAATCGAAGAGGGTGTCCAGCGGCAGAAACTCGACGGCATCCGCATAGCGTTGCCTGAGCCATAGGCAGACGTCCTCGTTTTCATCGCGGTTCAGCGTGCAGGTGGAGTAAACCAGCGTTCCACCGGGGCGCAGGGCATGAAACGCACTGTCGATCAGTTCACGCTGCGTGGCGGCGATCTCCAGATTGCTTTCAACGGACCAGTTTTTTAACGCATCAGGATCTTTACGCACTACGCCTTCGCCGGAGCAGGGCGCGTCGAGCAGGATGGCATCAAAAGCTTCCGGCAAGGCAGCGCCAAACACGCGACCGTCGAAGTGTGTTAACGCGACGTTGTGGATCCCGCAGCGGCTGATATTGGCGTGCAGGACTTTGACGCGGCTGGCGGAAAATTCGTTGGCGAGGATCGCGCCGCGGTTGTTCATCCGGGCGGCAATTTGCGTGGTTTTAGAGCCCGGCGCCGCCGCGACATCCATCACCCGCTCAGGCTGGTTTCCGTCGGCAAACAGCGCGGCAACCGGCAGCATGGAGCTGGCTTCCTGAATATAAAACAGCCCGCTCAGGTGCTCGGCGGTGCTGCCGAGCGGCAGGCTCTCCTCGTCATCCCGCTCGATCCAGAACCCTTCCTCACACCACGGCACCGGCGTCAGCTGCCAGCCGTAGGAGGAGACGAGATCCAGAAACGCTCCGACGCTGATTTTCAGCGTATTGACGCGAATACTTCGACGCAAAGGGCGCTGGCAGGCGGCGACGAAATCGTCGAAAGAGAGATGAGCAGGAAGCGCCTCGCGCATCTGTGCGAGGAATTGTTCAGGAAGAAATACGGAGTTTTGAGCCACGGGCACACCACAGGGAAACATTCAGGCGCGCAGTGTAACATAAAGGCTCCGGCGCGTTGACACCGGAGCCTGCGAGATTAACGCGGCAGCGCCGTTCCCCATTCGCGCCACTCTTTCGGTTCACTTTCCAGCAGCAGGAAGTGTTTTCCTGCCTGCGCCTTAGGCGCCAGAGGCGTGCCAGGCGGCGTCGCGAAGGCAATGCCGCCGCGAATGAACTGGTTAAAGGTCCCCGTTTTGACCACGCCACCGGTCAGGCCGAAGTCCAGCGAGTAGCCTGAAGCGAGCCAGAACACTGAGTTGTTGCGAACCAGATGCTGATAACGCTGGCTGATGCGCAGGCCGACCATCACGCGGTCGGACAGATTACCCAGCGTCAGGCTTGTTACTGTCCCCACTTCAATACCGCGGAACAGGACCGGCGTACCGATGCCCAGCGAACCGGCTTCCGGTACTTCAACCACAATGCTCAGACCGTCCAGATAACGGGAATCGGTGATGGTCGCCTCCTGCAACTCAAACTCACGACGCGCGTTGCCCCGACCCGGTTCAACGTTAATGTACGGCTGAAGTATGGTGTCGAGATGCTCAACCCCTGCGGCAGAAATTTGCGGCGTAACCACCGAGAAGCGCGAGCCTGCCCGGGCGAACGTCTGTACATATTCCGGATAAAGCACGGCGGTAGCCTGAACTTCATTGCGCGCGGTGATCAGCGTCAGCTTCTGAACCTGCCCGATATCAATTCCGAGATAGCGGATAGGCATGCCTTCTGCCAGTTTACCGGCATCAAAGGTGTGCAGGGTAATCTGTCCCCCGACGGCGCGCGCCGCGGTTTCAGACGGGAAGAGGATCCGCTTGTCACCTTTACGCATGTTGCCGCCCGCGCCGCTCAGGTTATCGAAGCTGATCGCACCGCGCAGGGCACGGGAGAGGGGAGACGCCTGTACGGTCAGCCCGTTGCCATTGAGCTGCACTTTCGCGCCGCCTTCAGCCCAGAACACGCTGTTTGGCGTGAGCAGCTTGCGATACTCCGGCTTGATATGCAGTTCGATATCAAACGCGTCCGCACGAGGACGAACGGTGATCACTTCTCCGACCTCAAACTTACGATAAAGCACGACGGAGCCTGCCTGGACATCCGGCAGCGTTTCAGCGCTTAAGGTCAGCGTGGTGGTCGGCAGGTCGCCGAGGCTGTTTTCAATGGCTTTGTCCAGATTGGCGAACAGTGGATAGCTCTCACGCAGCGCGCCTTTGCTGCCCGGCAGAATGCGGATCCCGCCGTTAACCCACTCGCTGGCGCTGGCGCCGAGGAACTCAACGCCGTCCAGACCCACCTTCACGTCGACCCGGCTGTTCACCACAAATTTACTGTCGCCGTGCACAAGGTTGCCGTACTGCGGATCGATGGCGGCGGAGAAGGAGACCCCTTTTTCCGTCAGCTTTCGTTCCAGAACCTGACCCACCTGCACACCGTGCAGGATTAGCGGTTGACCGGCTTCGATACCATAGCTTTCCGGCGCATTCAGCTTAACCGTCAACACGCCCGGTTTTTGCAGCAGAGCTTTATCCGCCGGCGCGATGACAAAGTTTTTATTCGGCGCACCTTCACCGGGGATCAGCTCAAAGGTGCTTCCCGTCAGCAGGGAACTGATGCTGGCGTCGCTGAGGGAGAGCTTCGGATTACGCAGCTCGATGCGTGTTTTTTCCCGCAGGAGGTCCACAACGCTCGGATCCACCGTCATTTCGCCGGTAACGGAGCCGCCCGCGTTGAGGGTTAATTTTGTCAGTTGCCCGACCTCTAAACCCTGGTACATCAGCGGGGTCGAACCGGCTTTCAGGCCTTTGGCATCCGGCAGGGTCAACTTGACGATGACACCGCGCTGGCTGTGCGCCAGGTCGGCGTACAGACCAAAGGTATCCTCTGCGGCGGCAGGGCTGGAGTCAGCAGGTGAGTCGAAGGCGATAGCGCCATTCACCAGCGCCGCCAGGCTCTCAAGCTTCACTTTCGCACCGCTTAAGCTCAGGTCAGCATCGACGCCGGAGACGTTCCAGAAGCGGCTGCCTTTTTTTACCAGGTTGGTAAAACGGCGATCGATCAGTACATCAATGGTCACGCCATCTTTGTTCGGGTTAATGGCGTAGTCGTAAACGCGGCCAACCGGAATTTTGCGGAAATAGACCAGAGAACCACTGTTCAGCGAGCCCAAATCCGGCGCGCGGAGGTGGATCATCAGATCGCCGTTATTCAGCCGATATTTCGGCTGGGTATCCAGCGCAACAAAGTGATCCTGTGGCTCACCTTTGCCAGGCATCATGCCGATATAGTTACCGCCCACAAGCGCATCCAGCCCGGAAACGCCGGCCAGCGAGGCTTTAGGCGTGACCAGCCAGAACTGCGTTTCGGCGCGCAGGGCATCCTGCATGTCAGACTTAATGCTCGCCCGGACCTGGATTTTGTTCAGCCCTTTGCCGAGGGAAATATCCTGCACGGTACCCACTTCCACCCCCTGAAAGCGAACGGGGGTACGTCCGGCGACAATGCCGTCCGCAGACTGGAAATCAATCGTGATGGTACTTCCGCGATCTTCATAGCTCGTCCAGATAAGCCAGCCTGCGATCATCAGCGCGATGACAGGCAGCAACCAGAATGGCGAAATGCGGCGTTTTGTTTTAATTCTCGCTTCAGTCGGCGAAGCGGGCGTTTCCTGACTCATGTGCGTCCCAAAGTAAGCGGCTGTCCAGCCATTCCACTGCAAGAATAGTCAATATCACCGCAGAGCCGAAATAAAAAGCTGCGGGTCCCATGGTAAAAGCAAGTAACTGATCGCGATTGATGAGCGACATCATCAGCGAAATCACGAACAGATCCAACATCGACCAGCGACCAATCCAGGTCACGAATCGCAGAAGCAGGATGCGGGTGCGTAGTCCTTGTTCGCATTTAAAGTGAATGCTGATAAGTAGCGTAAACATCACCACCACTTTGGTAAAGGGCACCAGAATACTGGCGATGAACACAATGGCGGCAACCCCCACGTTACTGTGCGCCAGAGAGATAATCCCCGAAAGGATAGTATCTTCCTGTCGGGCGCCGTTCACATAAATTACGGAGATCGGCAGCATATTGGCCGGGAATAAAAATATCAGTGAGGCGATAAGCGCCGCCCAGCATTTTTGCAGGCTGTTGTTGCGCCGCAATCTTAACGGAATGTGGCAGCGAGGACACCTTCCGCGTTTATCCGGAAAACCGGTGTAATGGCACCCCAGGCAGACGCGCAGGTTTTCATCAGGCCGGGTCGCGGGACGCTGAGGGTAAAATCGCTCCCAAAGCTGTTCAACATTCAGATGAATCAGGGTCAAAATACTCAGCAGGACCAGTGAAATAAACGCAAAAAGGCCAATGCCGGGTTGTAAAAACGCATAATCCTGCACCTTAATGGAGGCCACGCCGACGCCCACCAGGTAGATGTCCAGCATCACCCACTCCTTGAGCTTTTCCAGCATGAGCAGGACAGGGCGCAGGTTCATCCCCAGAATGTTGCCAAACCACAGGTAGGCAATTGCCGCGACCAGCACCAGCGGTGCGCCGACGACGCAGAACAGCACCATAGCGCCGGTGAGCGGATCGCCCTCGCGCGTCATCTGCCAGATCCCCTGCAATACGTTAGCGTCAATACGCACGCCAAGCAGGTAGAGCTTTAACAGCGGCTCGGTCCAGGCGAACGGCATCAGCAGCAGCATGGTAACCGCCATTGCCGCCAGACGCGTCAATGACCAGTCCCGGCCGTCGCGAATTTTGGCATCGCAGCAAGGGCAAAAAGCACTTTGGTGCGATTTCATCTTCGGCAACATAAAAAGCGTATCGCACTGGGGACAACGCTGATAATGTGCACGAGGCAGAGCCTGGCTTACCGTACGGACAACGATCTTTCTTGTCGGCGTAATTTGGGGTGTTTTTAGGGCCATCAGTCGCACACAGATAAGTATTGTTGAAAGTTATAATAACTCATGAACGGATTCATCTTGAGCATGAGCGCATTTAATGCTTATTTTAATAGGCTATGCGGTAATTATGTAAGATAACTAAGTGATTGAATAATGAACAAAACAGAATTCTACGCGGATCTGAATCGCGATTTTAAGGCATTAATGGCAGGGGAAACCAGTTTCTTAGCCACTCTGGCAAATACCAGTGCGTTACTGTTCGAACGCCTTTCTGACGTGAACTGGGCGGGCTTTTATCTGCTGGAAGGCGACACGCTGGTGCTGGGGCCTTTCCAGGGGAAACTCGCCTGCGTACGCATCCCGGTAGGTCGCGGCGTGTGCGGTACCGCAGTGGCGACCCGTCAGGTTCAGCGTGTCGAAGATGTACATGCGTTTGACGGCCACATTGCCTGCGATGCCAGCAGCAATTCTGAAATCGTACTGCCGCTGGTGGTTAAAAATCAGATTATTGGCGTTCTGGATATCGACAGCACGGTCTTCAGCCGCTTTACTGCCGAGGATGAGCAGGGGCTGCGCGCGTTGGCCGCAAACCTGGAAAATGTTCTGGCAGAGACCGATTATCATAAATTCTTTGCGAGCGTCGCAGGATAATCAACGGATAACGTAGCATTTACTGATAGCGTCATTATAATGTCGCCTGTTCATGCCTGCGCTTGTTGGCAACGTCCGTTGTAATCAGGAAATTTCATGGAAAATCAACCTAAGTTGAATAGCAGTAAAGAAGTTATCGCATATCTGGCCGAGCGTTTCCCGCAGTGCTTCAGCGCTGAAGGTGAAGCGCGTCCTCTGAAAGTCGGTATCTTTCAGGATCTGGTCGCGCGCGTTGAGGGGGAGATGAACCTCAGCAAAACGCAGCTTCGTTCTGCCTTGCGCCTTTATACCTCGAGCTGGCGTTACCTGTACGGTATCAAGCCGGGTGCGACCCGTGTCGACCTTGACGGCAACCCGTGTGGTGAGCTGGACGAGCAGCACGTAGAACATGCGCGTAAGCAGCTTGAAGAAGCCAAAGCTCGCGTTCAGGCACAGCGTGCTGAACAGCAGGCCAAAAAACGCGAAGCCGCAGCGGCAAACGGTCAGGAAGACGCCCCTCGTCGCGAGCGTAAACCGCGTCCGGCACCGCGTCGTACTGAAAATAACGATCGCAAACCGCGTGCTGACAAACCAGCAGCTAAAGCCCCACGTGCGCCGCGCGAAGAGCCGCGCCACACCCCAGTTTCGGACATCAACGCCCTGAGCGTAGGTCAGTCTCTGAAGGTTAAAGCGGGTAACAATGCGATGGATGCCACCGTACTGGAAATCACCAAAGATGGCGTTCGTGTACAGCTGACTTCTGGTATGTCAATGATTGTACGCGCAGAACACTTGTTGTTCTGAAACGGAGGCCGAGCCTGGCATGAACACTTTTTTTAAGCTCACCGCGCTGGCTGGCCTGTTTGCTATAACAGGCCACGCTTTCGCTGTGGACGATATTACGCGTGTTGATCAAATTCCGGTTCTTAAGGAAGAAACTCAGCACGCGACGGTGAGTGAGCGCGTGACGTCGCGCTTTACTCGTTCGCACTATCGTCAGTTCGATCTCGATCAGGCCTTTTCGGCCAAAATCTTTGACCGTTATCTGAACTTGCTGGATTACAGCCATAACGTACTGCTGGCCAGCGATGTCGAACAGTTCGCTAAACGCAAATCCGAAGTGGGTGATGAGCTGCGCTCCGGAAAGCTGGATCTTTTCTACGATCTGTACAACTTATCGCAAAAGAGCCGTTTTGAGCGTTATCAATACGCGCTGAAAGTGCTGGAACGTCCGATGGACTTCAGCGGCAACGACACCTTTAATCTGGACCGCAGCAAAGCGCCATGGCCGAAAGATGAGGCTGAACTGAATGCGCTGTGGGACGGAAAAGTCAAATATGACGAACTGAGCCTCAAGCTCACAGGCAAAGACGAGAAAGAGATCCGTGAGACGTTAAACCGTCGCTACAAATTCGCAATTCGTCGTCTGGCGCAGACCAACAGTGAAGATGTTTT
Source organism: Enterobacter sp. 301B (assembly GCF_003850715.1). Taxonomy (NCBI): domain Bacteria; kingdom Pseudomonadati; phylum Pseudomonadota; class Gammaproteobacteria; order Enterobacterales; family Enterobacteriaceae; genus Enterobacter; species Enterobacter sp. 301B. Next base: position 192,946 of record NZ_PQTC01000006.1, on the reverse strand, counting down.
CTCGCTGGCGATGACCGCGTTTGCGCACGAAATTGATCCGCACACTAATTATCTCTCTCCACGTAACACCGAACAGTTCAATACCGAAATGAGCCTGTCTCTGGAAGGTATCGGTGCTGTGCTTCAGATGGATGATGACTACACCGTTATCAACTCCATGGTGGCCGGTGGCCCTGCGTCGAAAAGCAAAGCGATCAGCGTAGGCGACCGTATTGTCGGTGTAGGTCAAACCGGAAAGAGCATGGTGGACGTGATTGGCTGGCGACTTGATGACGTAGTTGCGTTGATCAAAGGGCCGAAGGGCAGCAAAGTTCGCCTGGAGATCCTGCCAGCCGGAAAGGGGACCAAAACCCGTATCGTTACTCTGACACGTGAGCGTATCCGTCTGGAAGATCGCGCGGTGAAAATGTCGGTGAAAACCGTGGGTAAAGAGAAGGTTGGCGTTCTGGATATCCCTGGCTTCTACGTTGGCCTGACCGATGATGTAAAAGTGCAGCTCCAGAAGCTTGAAAAGCAGAATGTCAGCAGTGTGATCATCGACCTGCGCAGCAACGGCGGCGGGGCATTGACCGAGGCCGTCTCGCTCTCAGGGCTGTTTATCCCGTCTGGCCCGGTGGTTCAGGTGCGCGATAACAACGGTAAAGTGCGTGAAGATGCCGATACCGATGGCGTGGTCTACTATAAGGGTCCGCTGGTGGTGCTGGTCGATCGCTTCAGCGCCTCTGCATCGGAAATCTTCGCTGCTGCCATGCAGGATTACGGCCGGGCGTTAATCGTCGGCGAACCGACGTTTGGCAAGGGCACCGTTCAGCAGTACCGCTCTCTGAACCGTATTTACGACCAGATGCTGCGTCCTGAATGGCCGGCGCTGGGCTCAGTACAGTACACCATTCAGAAGTTTTACCGTGTTAACGGCGGCAGTACGCAGCGCAAAGGCGTGACGCCGGACATCATGATGCCGACAGGTACCGAAGAGACGGAAACGGGCGAGAAGTTTGAAGATAACGCGCTGCCGTGGGATAGCATTGATGCCGCGACATTCGTGAAATCGGGTGATATGAATCAGTTCGGTCCGGAACTGCTGAAAAATCACAACGACCGCATCGGGAAGGATCCGGAATTCCAGTACATCATGAAGGACATCGCGCGTTTCAACGCTCTGAAAGCGAAACGGAACATTGTCTCTCTGAACTACGCCCAGCGTGAGAAAGAGAACAATGAAGATGACGCGACACGTCTGGCGCGTATCAACGATCGCTTCAAACGTGAAGGCAAGCCTCTGCTCAAAAAACTGGACGATCTGCCTAAGGATTACCAGGAGCCCGATCCGTATCTGGACGAGACGGTGCATATCGCGCTTGATCTCGCGAAGCTGGAAAAAGAGAAACCTGCCGTACAACCTGCTCCGACAAAATAATCCCCCAACAGGCACAAGAAATTGTGCCTGTTTCTTTTTGTTCCTCATCCTTCCGTCAGGCAGATTTCCAATTGTGTAAAGTTGTGTCTTTCTGGTGACTTACGCCGTCTGGATGCTTGAAAATAGCCGCAATACCCATACGATGTGGGTAATCGCATAGTGCGTTTTGTTAAACTGAGGTTAAAAGAATATTATGATGCGAATCGCGCTCTTCCTGCTCACCAACCTGGCGGTGATGGTGGTATTCGGGCTGGTGCTAAGCCTGACGGGAATTCAGTCGAGCAGCGTTCAGGGTCTGTTGATTATGGCGCTGCTGTTTGGTTTCGGCGGCTCTTTCATTTCACTGCTGATGTCGAAGTGGATGGCACTGAAATCCGTGGGCGGTGAAGTTATTGAGCAGCCGCGTAACGATATGGAACAGTGGTTGATGAGCACGGTTGCTCAGCAGTCAAAGCAGGCGGGCATAGCCATGCCGCAGGTGGCGATCTACCACGCGCCGGATATCAACGCGTTTGCTACCGGTGCGCGTCGTGACGCGTCCCTGGTGGCCGTCAGTACCGGTCTGCTGCAAAACATGAGCCGTGACGAAGCGGAAGCGGTTATTGCTCACGAGATCAGCCACATCGCTAACGGCGATATGGTCACCATGACCTTGATCCAGGGCGTGGTGAACACCTTCGTTATCTTTATTTCCCGTATTCTGGCGCAGATTGCTGCCGGATTTATGGGTGGCAACCGTGATGAGGGTGAAGAGAGCAACGGTAACCCGCTGATCTATTTTGCTGTTTCAATGGTGCTGGAGCTGGTGTTCGGTATCCTGGCAAGCATCATTACCATGTGGTTCTCCCGTCATCGTGAGTTCCACGCGGATGCCGGTTCTGCGAAACTGGTGGGTCGTGAGAAGATGATTGCTGCGCTGCAACGTCTGAAAACCAGCTACGAGCCGCAGGAAGCAAACAGCATGATGGCCTTCTGCATCAATGGTAAATCAAAGTCGCTGAGCGAGCTGTTTATGTCACACCCGCCGCTGGATAAACGTATTGAAGCGCTGCGAAGCGGCGAATACCTGAAGTAATACCCGCCGGATGAAAAAAAACCGGGCAGGAGACAATCTCCGCCCGGTTTTTTTATGCCTGCGCCTTTGGCTGGGTCACACGAAGGCCGCTAATGATAGCCGCGAGGGTCGCCAGTGTCCCTGCGGTAATCAGCGCAACGTGTGTCGCATTTTGCCCGGCAAGGTTAAACATCAACGCCACCATTGCGGCCCCGGTGCTTTGCCCTAACAGTCTTGCCGTACCCAGCATCCCGCTGGCACCACCGCTGCGATGACGTGGGGCAGAGGTGATAATTGTGTGGTTGTTAGGTGACTGGAACAGACCGAAACCTGCCCCGCACAGGATCATGCGCCAGATAATATCCAGATCCCCCGGCGAGGAGGGCAGGAGCGACAGCGCAAACAGTCCTGCTGCCATGACGATCAGCCCGATAGCCCCCAGCAGTCCGGCATGAACGCGCTCAATAAGGTACCCGGCCAGCGGGGCCATCACCATGGTTGCCAAAGGCCAGGGTGTGAGCAGCAAGCCTGTTTCCACTTCCGAACGGCCAAGCACGCTCTGCAAAAAGAATGGCAGCGCAACCAGCGCCAGCATCTGGGCGCAGAACGAGCAAATGGAGGTACAAATTGATAGCGAAAACAGCGGAATACGCAGCAAATCGACCGGCAGTAACGGCACGGGCAGCGCCAGCTGGCGTCGTACAAAGAAAAAGCCGATGATAAGCAGGGCAACGATTTCTGCGGCAATGAGCGACAAAGACTGTCCCTGCGCAAATCCGCTCAGCGCAGTAATCAGCAGGCCAAAGGTCAGCGCGTTCATCACAGCGCTGGGCAGGTCAAAACGTGGCATGGTGTTTTTCGGACCATTTTCCGGAAGATAGCGCAGGGCGAAGAAGATCGCCACAATGCCCAGCGGCACGTTAATGGCAAACAGCCACTGCCACGAGGCAACGGACAGAATGGCGGCGGCAATCGTCGGCCCGGCGGCGGACGACACGGCCACAATAAAGGAGTTAATGCCCATGCCGCGCCCCAGATGGCGATGAGGATAGATAAGCCGTATCAGGGCCGTGTTCACGCTCATTAGCGCCGCACCGCCAAAACCCTGTGCGATACGCGCAAGCGTAAGGGTGTGCAGTGAATCGGAAAGGGCACAGAAGAGCGAGGTGAGAGTAAAGACCACCAGCCCGCACTGATAAACCCGGCGATAACCAAACATATCGCCCAGGAAAGAGAGTGACAAAAGGGAAATCACAATCGCTATCTGGTACGCGTTCACAATCCAGATGGAGCTTGCCGGAGAAGCATTAAGGTCTTTGGCAATGGTAGGAAGAGCCACATTGGCAATCGCACCGTCAAGGACAGCCATCGAAATGCCGATGACAATAGTGGCAATTGCCCCGTACCGCTGTGGTAAGGGCAGGCCATCAGAAACGTTTTTTTGCATGGGAAAAGAATGACTCAGTGTGAAATTATTTTCAGAGTAACTATTTTAGCATCGTTATTTCGGTTTTATGTCGCAGATTTGTAACGAAGTAAACCCAGATAGATTGCAGCGCGCATCACACGAATTTATAATAAAAACCGGTTCTGATTTTTATAAAACACTCTCCATGAGGTGATAAATGGCAATCGCAGATTTGGATAAGCAGCCAGATTCTGTTTCTTCCGTGCTGAAGGTGTTTGGCATCTTGCAGGCGCTCGGAGAAGAGCGTGAAATTGGTATTACAGAGTTGTCGCAGCGTGTGATGATGTCGAAAAGCACCGTTTATCGCTTTTTGCAGACGATGAAATCATTGGGTTATGTCGCGCAGGAAGGAGAATCAGAAAAATATTCTCTGACCCTGAAATTGTTTGAATTGGGCGCCCGCGCCTTGCAGAACGTGGATCTGATCCGCAGCGCTGACATTCAGATGCGTGAACTTTCGCGGTTGACGAAAGAGACCATTCACCTCGGCGCACTGGATGAAGACAGCATCGTTTACATCCACAAAATTGACTCCATGTACAACCTGCGCATGTATTCACGCATCGGTCGTCGTAACCCGCTGTACAGTACCGCAATTGGTAAAGTCCTGCTGGCCTGGCGCGATCGTGAAGAGGTTAAGCAAATCCTTGACGGTGTGGAATACAAACGCAGCACCGATCGCACGATTACCAGTACGGATGAACTGCTGAGCGTGCTGGATAAAGTGCGTGAGCAGGGTTATGGGGAAGATAACGAAGAGCAGGAAGAAGGGTTGCGCTGCATCGGTGTGCCGGTGTTTGACCGCTTCGGCGTTGTCATTGCGGGACTGAGCATCTCTTTCCCAACGCTGCGTTTCTCCGAAGAGCGTCTTCATGAGTATGTGGCAATTCTGCATACCGCAGCGCGCAAAATATCAGAGCAGATGGGCTATAACGAATACCCGTTCTGATCAATGCCTCCAATAAAAACGCCGCACTCTTGCGGCGTTTTTGTAAGCGAAATTTAGCTCTGATTAGCCGTTATCAACCACAACAGATGATTTACGCAGCACAGGACAGTTGGTTAACCCGATGATCCCGCTGTCGGAATGGATGTACTGAGCCGTGCTTACCCCCTGGGCGGTGAGATATTTACACTGAATACCCAAACCCGCGGCATTCTCTTTGCTTCCCATTAATACGCCATACCCACTTAACAGCAGGCCGATCCACACAAGTGCCAGTACAATTATCGTACGAACGAGTAAACGCATCGATGCCTCTTTTTTCTTTGTTGTCATGGAGTAAGCGTAACGGGTTTACGCAGTGAAACAAGTGCACGATTCCGAAAAGCGTCTGTTGAAGGTACAGTTAGCCCCTGTTTAAGATAGCCGTGATAACCTGGCTACATCAGGTCATAAGACGGAGTGTGGAGTGAAAAAAATACGCTGGGTAATTCTGATTATAGTGCTGATAGCATGCGTGGTGCTGTGGACGCAGACTATCAATGTGATGTGCGATCAGGATGTACAGTTCTTTAGCGGCATTTGTTCAATCAATAAGTTTATCCCCTGGTAGTGGCTATTTTTGCACTGAGCGATGTCCTTACGTGGCTGCAGTGGTAAAATGACTGTTTTTACTGAGGTGGTGAAATGGGTGAGTTAATGAATTCGGGGCTGCTGAGCATTGCATCCCTGGTAATGTCTTTAGTGGTGCTGGTTGTTGGACTGGTGCTGTGGTTCTTCGTTAATCGCGCCAGCTCCCGCACAAACGAGCAGATTGAGCTGCTGGAAGCATTGCTCGATCAGCAGAAACGGCAGACTGCGTTGCTGCGTCGTCTGTGCGAAGCCAACGAGCCGGAGGAGAAAGCGGTGCCGAAGGAAGCTGATGCTCAAAAACAAGACGAGGAAGAGTTCATTCGCCTGGTGGCCGAACGATAGTCTGCCCGGAACGGGGAGGTGGCCTGACGTGCGGCGTAAATCTCCTCCCTTATCAAATGTGACCCATAACATCCCAACATATAATTAAGCAGCAGTTAACTACTGTTTCAGTATACTGAAAACTGGCGAATATTTATCCTTATACAAGTCGTACCGTTTCGTTGAATAAATTGTGAGCTTTAACTTTCCTGAAGTGTTTTATTTTTATCGAAACGTTTTGCTTGCCTTGTTTTGAGGCAGAGTCATAAAAATTTCATTATTTTGGTGCAGAATAACGCTTATTAAATGGTGGATTTTAATACAGTTAGCAAAATGTATTTAACATTGTTTATTCACTGTCACACTCTGGTGCATTGCGATGTTTTCAGCATAACTTTTCACAAAATGTTCTAACTCAGTCATTCCTTTAAAGAAAATCAGGGATTGGGATGGACGCTTTGAAATGATTGAGCTATGTTTAAAAAGTCTTTGATTACAGGGCGCGCCAGCGCACCCTGTGGGCGGTGAGGTCAGGTGGCGCTTCATTTGACAATTCGCATAACTGTGCAGATTGTTATGGAGTAACGCCTGAATTTGTGCGGCGGATCGAGACACGTTTAAAAATGGCTTGCCATATTAAACGTTGTGTGTGATAACACGTTTTGGGTCAAACGAGGTACAGTTCTGTTTATGTGTGGCATTTTCAGTAAAGAAGTCCTGAGTAAACACGTTGTCGTTGAATACCGCTTCTCTGCCGAACCTTATATTAGTGCCTCAAGCAGTAATGTCTCAGTTTTATCTATGTTAAAGCCTGCGGGCTAAGAAAACACTCTAAGGAATTTTGCAAATGGCAAAGATTAAAGGTCAAGTTAAGTGGTTCAACGAGTCTAAAGGTTTTGGTTTCATTACTCCTGCTGACGGCAGCAAAGACGTGTTCGTACACTTCTCTGCAATCCAGGGTAACGGCTTCAAAACTCTGGCTGAAGGCCAGAACGTTGAGTTCGAAATTCAGGACGGCCAGAAAGGCCCAGCTGCGGTTAACGTAACTGCTATCTGATCGAATCACTGCTGACTGAAGCGCTTAGCGCTTCGATCTCAGACATAAGCCTCGCCGATGCGGGGCTTTTTTATTCACTTATTTTTCAAAATGTTACGTATTCCTCCTCTGTTATTATCTTGTTGCAAACCCGCGAGATTATTAGCATTGTTTTCCCGCCTTATTATCCCTTTTTCCCGTTAAATCAGGGCGTTGATTAACAGCCCTGGGGTTAAAGTGAAAAAAAAGACAATAACGGCCAACGGAAACTTTACACCGGCACGTTTTGCACTTCTGTGTCTCGCCATCTTTTGTAGCCTTGCTTTTCTGTTAGGCCGCGTGGCATGGCTACAAATTATCAAACCGGATAATCTGGTGAAGCAGGAGGATATGCGTTCTCTGCGCGAAGTGGCGATAGACGCCCCGCGTGGGATGATTGTTGACCGTGAAGGGCGTCCCCTTGCGGTAAGCGTACCTGTCCAGGCCGTCTGGGCCGATCCCAAAACTGTGCTTGATAAAGGGGGGATCGGCTTTGATTCGCGCTGGCAGGCCCTGGCAAATGCTTTACACCTTTCTCTGAGCACGCTCGCATCGCGAATAAACAGCAATCCGCACGGGCGATTCATTTATCTAGCTCGTCAGGTTGATCCCTCCCAGGCAAAGTGGATTGATAAGCTGCGTCTTCCCGGTATCAACCTACGCGATGAGTCCCGTCGCTTTTATCCTGCCGGACACGTGGCGGCAAACCTGATTGGCTTCACTAATATTGATGGTCAGGGTATTGAGGGCGTCGAGAAAAGCTTTAACACGCAGCTCACCGGGAAGGCAGGCGTGCGGCTGGTCAGGAAAGATCGCTACGGGCATGTGGTTGAGAACCTCACGGAGGTGGCGCCCGTACCGGCACATAATATCCAGCTTAGTATCGATGAACGCCTGCAAACTATCACCGAAGACGCGCTGGATAATGCCGTGGCGTGGAATAAAGCCGAGTCAGGCGCGTCGGTGCTGATTAATATCCAGACGGGCGAAATTCTGGCGATGGCGAGCTTCCCTGACTTCAACCCCAACAATCGGGAAGGGGCAACGCTGGATGACTTTCGTAATCGCGCGATCAGCGACACCTTTGAACCGGGTTCGACCGTTAAGCCTCTGGTGCTGATGACGGCGCTACAGCAGGGGCTGGTGCAGCCTGACAGCGTGATAGACACGCATCCCTACACCATTGATGGTCATCGTATTCGCGATGTGGGTTACTACCCCGAGCTGACCATGACCGGGATCCTGCAAAAATCCAGCGACACGGGCGTATCCCGTCTTTCTCTCGCGATGCCCGTGCAACGGTTACTTGATACCTATAAAAACTTTGGTTTTGGCGAGAGTACCGGGCTTGGCTTAACGGGAGAAAGCTCAGGTTTACTGCCGCAGCGAAAATTCTGGAGTCAGTTAGACAGGGCGACCTTTGCCTTTGGGTATGGCCTGATGGTTACCCCCCTCCAGCTGGCGCATGTGTATGCCACCATCGGTAGCTATGGCATTGAACGGCCTCTGTCCATCACCCGTATCGATCCCCCCGTGATTGGCAAACGGGTGATGCCCGGGGAGATTGTTCACGAGGTGGAACACATGATGGAGAGCGTCGCGTTACCCGGCGGTGGCGGGATCAAAGCGGCGGTGCGTAACTATCGTGTGGCGATTAAAACCGGGACGGCCAAAAAAATCGATGAACACGGTAAGTATGTGGATAAATACGTCGCCTACACAGCAGGCGTTGCGCCCGCCAGCGATCCCCGTTTTGCACTGGTGGTGGTGATCAACGATCCGAAAAACGGAGCCTACTACGGCGGGGCCGTTTCCGCGCCCGTGTTCAGCGAAATTATGGGTAACGTCTTGCGCCTGGAAAACGTGAAGCCAGACGGACTGCCGGCAGATTCTGACCATCTGATCGTGATGCGTCACCCAGCCGTTTATAACCCTGGCGAATAGCGGTACACTTCGCCTTTTGGTTTTCGCCCTGGAGCTGTCATGTCTTTCAGTTGTCCCCTTTGCCACGCGCCGCTGACGCGCGCGGAGAAAACGTTTATCTGTCCACTGGGACATCAGTTTGACCGGGCTAAAGAGGGCTATGTCAATCTTCTGCCGGTACAGCACAAGCGCTCCCGGGATCCGGGTGACAGCGCGGAGATGATGCAGGCGCGCCGGGCGTTTCTTGACGCCGGGCACTATCAACCGCTCAGGGATGCCGTTGTCGACTTACTCCGTCAATATCTGACAGAAGGCGCATCCGCCATGCTGGATATCGGCTGCGGTGAGGGCTACTACACCGCCACGTTTGCTGACGTCGCGGCTGGGAAGGGCGCCGAAACTTACGGGCTGGACGTGTCGAAAGTGGCTATCCGTGCAGCAGCAAAACGCTACTCAGCGGTAACGTTCTGCGTGGCCTCCAGCCACCGCCTGCCGTTTGAGGAAGCGAGTATGGACGCCGTGGTGCGTATCTATGCCCCGTGCAAGGCAGAGGAGCTGGCGCGCGTCGTTAAGCCCGGCGGGTGGGTTATCACCGTTACGCCGGGACCGCGTCATCTGCTGGAGCTAAAAGGGCTGATCTATGATGAAGTTCACCTGCATGCGCCGCACTCTGAACAGCTGGCGGGCTTCGCGTTAAAGCAGACGCAGTCAATGGCGTATGAGATGACGTTGCAGGGAAGTGAAGCGGTGGCGTTACTGCAAATGACGCCGTTTGCGTGGCGGGCAAAACCAGAGGTGTGGGAAACGCTGGCAGCACAGACAGAATTTCGCTGCCAGACGGATTTCAGCATCCATTGCTGGCAGCGCGAAGATTAACCCGCGAAGTGTGCCCAGAGTATTTGGGCACCAATCCCGATCAACACGATACCGCCCAGAATTTCGGCGCGTTTGCCTAACAGCGGGCCAATGAACCGCCCCACCATCATCCCCAGCGTTGACATAATCAGCGTGGCGCAGCCAATCGCCAGCGCGGTGGCGATAATATTGACCTGCAAAAACGCCAGACCGACACCGACGGCCATTGCGTCCAGGCTGGTTGCGATAGCGGTTGTCACCAGAAGCCAGAAGCCGTGGCGTTGCAGCGGCGCATCATCTTCATCGCTGTTGCCACGAAAACCTTCAATTACCATGCGTCCGCCGAGGAACACCAGCAGCACGAAGGCGATCCAGTGGTTCCACTCCAGCACAAACTGGCTGGCGAGCATCCCCAGACCCCAGCCAATAAGCGGCGTCAGCGTTTCGATTGCGCCAAAGATGAGACCGGTGCGCAGGGCTTCGGAAAATTTAGGTTTATGGAGGGTGGCACCTTTACCGATAGAGGCGGCAAATGCGTCCATGGACATGCCAAAAGCCAGAAGGATCGTAGCGGAGATATTCATAAGTGCGTCCAGACCGGGGATATCCATATGACACATCACTGCCCCCAGTAAACAGCAGTTGATGTATCTATGGTCTCGCCTGATCGCTTTTGGCACAGTAAGTGTGCTGAAAACGATCCGTACGCGCCACGTTTTGCAACGAGTATGTTGACACGTACATTTCCCGCAGGCAGGAAATCGGCTACTCCCCAACGACGGGCGCAACCTTAACATATTTTGAGAATATAAAACAACAACGAAGATGGCTTTATAAAGCCACTATGTTGATAACGATTTTCATTTAGGTTTATGCGTAAAAGTATCGTTAATAAATATAAGTTAATTCGCAGGGGAGATATAGCATCGGCTATATTGCTGGTTTGAGAATAATACAATACATAGCCGATGCTATAAAATTAATTCATTGAGTTTTAAGGAGTAATTTGTAGATTTTTTCCAGGTCGTCAATATTTTTGACGCGAATGAGCAGGCGGCGTTGTTCTAATTGCATCACCAGAACTCCGTCTTCGGATAAATTCATCTCTTTAATGCGGTTATATTCTATCCAGACATTGGCGAAGAAGAATCCGTGTTTTTTAAAAATGAGTTTTGGCGAGCGGATCCAGAACAGGTAAATCGCCATTAATGCCAGCGCACATAATAACCATGTGGTTAATATTGCGCCGTGGCTGGTCACATTATTGTAAATCAGGATGACTACCAGACCGGCGAAGATAAACGCATCAATGCGCCCACGGCGTAAGAGGGGAAGGGTCAGCAGCGTCTCGCCGTGGCGGCGAGGCATAATGAACTCGTCATAGATCGCGTAAGCCAGAAGGGCAACAATAAATAAAACCAGTACGGTGTCCGTGACAGTCATTCATCCTCCAGATAAAAAGACCGGGGGCAAGCCCCCGGTCGGTAACGCATTTTATTACAGACCCAGCAGGCCGACGGCGTAGCCCGCGATACCGATGACGAAGAAGCCAACGATGATCCACAGCGGGTTCACTTTCTTACGCAGCAGCCACATACAGGCGAAGGTTAACAGCAGCGGTACCAGGCCAGGCATCAGCTGGTCCAGAATGGTCTGCACGGTGGTGACGCGCGTCTGACCATCCTGACCGGTGATCGTCGATACCACCAGCGGGATGTTCACGTGCGTCCACTTGTTAACCAAAGCCCCCATTACAAACAGGCCGAGGATTGACGCCCCCTCAGTCAGTTTTTGCAGGAAGCCGCCGCCCATATCCTTAACGATATCCACCCCTTTACGGTAACCGTATGCCACGCCGTAGTAGCGGGTCAGCAGACGCACCGCGTTGAACAGGATAAAGAACAGCAGGGGACCAAGCAGACTGCCGCTCATGGCGATCCCGGCGCCCAGTGCCGCAAAGACCGGACGCACGGTACCCCAGAAGATCGGGTCGCCCACGCCTGCCAGCGGCCCCATCAGACCGACTTTAATACCGTTGATAGCACCATCGTCGATCTCAGCCCCGTTTGCACGCTGCTCTTCCATCGCCAGCGTTACGCCCAGAACAGGCGCCGCTACGTAAGGGTGGGTGTTGAAGAATTCCAGGTGACGCTTAATTGCCTGACGGCGTGCTTCGTTGTTTTCCGGATACAGGCGTTTGATTGCCGGCACCATGGAGAAGCAGAAGCCGAGCGCCTGCATACGTTCGAAGTTCCATGAACCCTGAAACAGGTTAGAACGGATGAACACGCCACGAATATCACCCGGAGTGAGTTTTTTCTCAGTGGTAGTTTTTGTCATATCAACCATTTCGCTCACCTGTTAGTCCAGTTCGTTATCGAGATCGTTGTTACCAGCAGCCTGCGCAGGGGCACCCGCGACACGGTTGTATTTCGGGCTGAGCTGGATATAAAGAATCGCCATCACCGCACCAATCACACCCAGCGCAACCAGGTTGAAGTTGGTGAATGCAGCGGTAACGAAGCCAAGGTAGAAGAACGGCATCAGATAGCCTGCGCGCATCATGTTGATGACCATCGCGTAACCTACGACCACAATCATACCGCCCGCGATATTCAGACCGCCGGTGACCACTTCTGGTATGGCGTTCAGCATACTTTGAACTTCACTGGTCCCAACGGAAATCGCCACGATAACGGCCGGAATAGCGATACGCATCGCCTGCAGGAACAGGGACGAGACGTGGATCCAGGAGAGCGCTGTCAGGTTGCCGTTATCGGCCGCCTTATCCGCCGCGTGCTGGAAGGCAACGGTGATGGTACGAACAATGATGGTCAGCACCTGGCCTGCCGCGGCTAGTGGAATGGCCAGCGCGATACCGGCACCGATACTCTGATGACCGGCGATAACCAGAACGGTCGAAATAATGGACGCCAGCGCGGCATCTGGCGCAACTGCCGCACCGATGTTCATCCAGCCGAGGGCGATCATTTCCAGGGTACCACCGATGATGATACCGGTTTTCATGTCACCGAGAACGGCGCCAATCAACGTACAGGCCACCAGAGGGCGGTGGAACTGAAATTCATCAAGTACGGACTCCATACCCGCAATACACGCGACGATGAACACCAGCACAATCTGAAGAGTAGTAATCTCCATTGCACTTCTCCTATTACATAAGCTCTATATGAAAAACCGGCCCGGGCTTATTTCCCCACTTTGCCGATCAAATCCATCATTTTCAGTTTCTGATCCGTGGAAACCTTACGGGCTTCCAGCTCGATACCGCGTGCATTCAGCTTGTTGAAGGCCTCGATATCTTTCGCATCCACTGAAATCGCATTGTTGACCTGCGTTTTGCCCTGACGGAAAGCCATACCGCCAATGTTAACGGAGGTGATTTTCACGCCGCCTTCAACAATGCGTTCAACGTCTGTCGGGTTGGTGAACAGAAGCATCACGCGTTCGCCCGCATATTTCGGGTTGTTGTAAACGCGGATCATTTTGGCGACATCCACGACGTGCGCGGTGACGCCCGGCGGTGCAACCTGGGTAAGAAGGGTTTTACGGACAGTGTCGGCGGCCACTTCGTCACTGACCACGATGATGCGTTGTACGTTGGTCTCTTTGGTCCAGCGCGTCGCCACCTGGCCGTGGATCAGACGGTCATCAATACGCGCAAGGCCGATAACCATGTAATCGTTCGGACCCATTGGCTTCGCCGGTGCCGCGGCTTTTGGTGCAGCAGGGGCAGGGGCAGGTTTTTCAACCGCCTGTGCTTTCAGCGCCTTCACGCCTTCGCGACCGGTTTCCACCGCCAGCGCCACCAGCTCGTCAAAGCCTGGGTTGTCGTCACGCGCCATGAAGGTTTCCACCAACATTGGGATATTTACCCCGGCGACGACTTCATAATGCTCTTTATCGACGACAATGCGGCTGGCAGCGTTGAACGGGCTGCCGCCCCATGTATCCACGAGAAACAGCACGCCTTTGCTGGTATCCAGCTTCTCAAGCTGAGCAGTGTACTTTTCAATCAGCGTCTCGGCGTTTTCACCGGGAACGAAATCGATCCAGCCAACGTTTTCCTGCTCGCCCAACAGCATTTCTGCCGTTTTGAGTAACTGCTCCGCAGCCCAACCATGTGTGCCTATGACAATAGCAATGGTCACTTGCTACCTCCTATTATTATCATTTATACGTCTGCCAGGCAGGCGTACTGAGAATCGTATTGGCGAACCGAATCGATTCAGATAAGGGTTAGAGTTCTAAAAAACCAAGACTTCCGCGAATTATTTTAGATAGTGAAAAAATAATTTATGTGATGAAGATCCGTAATTTAGCTACGCCTTACAGATTTTTCTGTAAGATAAACCACGTGTGTTACAGAAGTTTGCAAAGGAACGTAAATCTTTGCTAAAAACCCATTGTCTCTGATATGTTTAGCGTCCGTTTAATTATTCAGGAGTATAGGGCTACAGCCCACTATATGGACCGTCACCGACGTCAGTCATCTTCCAGGCCATCCCGCGCCTTATTCACCGGCGACCTTCGCCACGCATTGACCCCCATTCCCTTTGAAATGCCCGAAATTAGCGGGGCACCGTTTTGTCATTCCTTTAGCAGGAGCGTGTCATGGAATTCTTAATGGACCCGTCAATCTGGGTAGGCTTGCTTACGCTGGTCGTGCTGGAGATCGTTCTCGGTATTGATAACCTGGTGTTTATTGCCATTCTTGCGGATAAGCTGCCGCCGAAACAGCGTGATAAAGCCCGTCTGATCGGCCTCTCGCTGGCGCTGATCATGCGACTGGGCCTGCTGTCCGTGATCTCGTGGATGGTTACGCTGACTAAGCCTCTGTTCACCGTCATGGATTTCACCTTCTCCGGCCGTGATTTAATCATGCTGGTGGGGGGGCTTTTCCTGCTGTTCAAAGCTACAACAGAGCTGCATGAACGGCTGGAGAACCGGCAGCATGATGATGGCCACGGTAAGGGGTATGCCAGCTTCTGGGTGGTGGTCCTGCAGATTGTGGTGCTTGATGCGGTCTTCTCACTGGATGCGGTGATTACAGCGGTTGGCATGGTGAACCATCTGCCGGTGATGATGGCGGCGGTTGTGATTGCGATGGCGGTAATGCTGCTGGCGTCGAAACCGCTGACGCGTTTCGTCAACCAACATCCGACGGTCGTCGTGCTGTGTCTGAGTTTCCTGTTGATGATTGGTCTGAGCCTGGTGGCAGAAGGTTTTGGTTTCCATATACCGAAAGGCTACCTGTACGCCGCGATTGGCTTCTCGATTCTGATCGAGCTGTTTAACCAGATTGCGCGCCGTAACTTCATTAAGCAGCAGTCGAATCAGCCGCTGCGCGCGCGTACCGCCGATGCGATCCTGCGCCTGATGGGCGGGCGTCGTCAGGTGAACGTGCAGGCGGATAACGAGAACCGTAACCCGGTTCCGGTGCCGGAAGGCGCGTTTGTGGAAGAAGAACGCTACATGATCAACGGCGTGCTTTCGCTGGCCTCCCGCTCCCTGCGCGGCATTATGACGCCGCGCGGTGAAATCAGCTGGGTGGACGCCAACCTGAGCGTCGACGAAATTCGCCAGCAGCTGCTCTCCTCGCCGCACAGCCTGTTCCCGGTCTGTCGGGGCGAGCTGGATGAGATCATCGGTGTGGTGCGCGCGAAAGAGATGCTCGTGGCGCTGGAAGAGGGCGTCAACGTCGAGGCCGTAGCGGCCGCGTCGCCTGCCATCGTGGTGCCGGAGACGCTGGATCCGATTAACCTGCTGGGCGTGTTGCGTCGTGCTCGCGGGAGCTTTGTTATCGTCACCAACGAATTTGGTGTGGTACAAGGTCTGGTAACGCCGCTGGACGTGCTGGAAGCCATTGCCGGTGAATTCCCTGATGCGGATGAAACGCCAGAAATCGTTGCCGACGGTGACGGCTGGCTGGTGAAAGGCACCACCGACCTGCACGCGCTCTCGCACACGCTGGGCGTCGAAAACGTGGTCAATGACGATGAAGACATCGCCACGGTAGCGGGGCTGGTGATTGCCGTTAACGGGCAGATCCCGCGTATCGGTGATGTGCTTGAGCTGCCGCCGCTGCAAATTACCATCGTTGAAGCCAACGACTATCGCGTTGATATGGTCCGTATTGTTAAAGAGCACTCTGTACACGACGAAGAAGAGTAACGCTATCTAGCGTAACGGCAATAAAGGCACGATGTGTCCGTTGTGACGGGCTGGCGGAGGGTTACTTTCCGCCAGCCATTTCGGAAACTCCCGCAGCGGCATCGGCCGCGCATACAAGTACCCCTGCAAAATATGTACGCTGTGGCGGCGCAAATAGCGTGACTGCTCCTCGGTTTCAACCCCTTCTGCAACCAGTTCAATATTCAACCTCTGGCCCAGCGCAATAATAATATCCGTTACCGTTGAGTTCACGGCGTCGGTGCCGATCGCGGTGGTGAAGGATTTATCAATTTTCAGCACGTCCGGGTGAAGTTTTTCAAGCCACGAAAGAGAACTATTGCCCGTACCAAAATCATCAATCGCAAGCTTCACCCCTTTGCGATGCAGCTCCCGCACGATGCGGTAATCCACATCGAGCAACGCATCGCGTTCGGTTAACTCTACAATCAACTTTTGAACAGGGTTCGCCTTAAACCAGATGCGGTTGAGATCCCGGATCAGCGCAGCGCGGCGAAAATGGCTGGCGGCCACGTTGATGCCAATATGGAAATCCCGTGAGGCCGGGAAAAAGCCTATCTGCCGCACCGTTTCGCTGATGACGTAGCGGGTAAGCGGAACAATCAGGCTATGTTCTTCAGCCAGGGGGATAAAGACATCGGGAGAAATCCAGCCCTGACGCGGGTTGTTCCAGCGCAGGAGGATCTCGACGCCAACGCATTCCCGGGTGCGGGCGTTTACCAGCGGCTGGCAGAAGAGTTCAAACTCCCGGGCAGCAATCCCCATATTAATTTCCCAGGTGAAACTTATGCGTCGCGCCGTGGCAAGCCAGGCGATATAGCCCATCAGTAAACTGAGCATCAACGCCAGCGGTAGCTGGGTGGGCAGATTTTTCAATGCCATTTGGCCTGCCCCCGGGCCGCTGACCGTGACGCTGAAAGGGTAGTGCTGTGAAGACTGTTCCAGCAGGGAGGCGTGTTCATCGAAGGTCGGCGTATTCGTCACCTGCTGCCCGTCGCGGAGAAAATTATCGCCTACT
Source organism: Enterobacter sp. 301B (assembly GCF_003850715.1). NCBI lineage: Bacteria > Pseudomonadati > Pseudomonadota > Gammaproteobacteria > Enterobacterales > Enterobacteriaceae > Enterobacter > Enterobacter sp. 301B. The sequence goes on along the minus strand of NZ_PQTC01000006.1, from coordinate 176,026 downwards.
CTCAGGACCACGTCGGTGATTTGTGGCCGCTGTGGCTCCAGAATCATTTTGGTGATGAGATCGATATTCACTACCTCCATCAACCCGTCACTGCCGTCGCCCGCAAGGGGTGACCACTGAATCAGTACCGGACTGCCCTTTAACAGCCACCGATCGGTCAACAAGATCAGCCTGGGTTCACTGGACGGAAGCATCGGCTCAATGTCACTGACGGGCATATTTCGGCTGCCAAATACGCTCGAGCAATACAGTATTCCGTCTTTGACGAGGGCGATGGAGCGCACGGTCTGGAGGATCGCCGCCTGTTTTCGCAGAATCGGATTCGCTTCAGCGCAGGGCATATCAACCAGAAAACGTAGAGTTTCACGCTGGGTTTCTAACGCAAGAAGCACCTTATCAAGCGCACGCACGGTGTGGTGAGTAAAGTCGTGGATCCGATCCTGATTAATGTTGCGCTGTGAAATAAAGCGAATGCCCAGCGTCAGGACGAGCGTAACGAGCGCAACCGTAACACAGACGATAACGCGTTTTCGGCGATAGTCTTTAATGATCGTTTGTGCAGTTTGCATGAACGGTCGCCTGATAAGCACCGGCCGGAAAAGCCAGACGCAACAGTGACAGTGTAGTGGGGAATACGTGAAGCGACGAGAGGCGGTGGGAAAATTCGCCCATCTGTTGCAGATGGGCGAAAAGGAAGGTTTAGTCGCACTGCACCTTAATGGCCAGACCGCCGCGCGAAGTCTCACGGTACTTCGCGTTCATGTCCTTGCCGGTTTCGTACATGGTTTCAATAACCTTATCCAGTGACACGCGTGGCTCGCTGGTACGGCGCATCGCCATACGCGAGGCGTTGATCGCTTTGACGGAGGCGATGGCGTTACGCTCAATGCACGGTACCTGCACCTGGCCGGCAACCGGGTCACAGGTCAGACCGAGGTTGTGCTCCATGCCGATTTCCGCCGCCACGCACACCTGCTCAGGGCTTGCGCCCAGCAGTTCCGCCAGACCGGCCGCCGCCATAGAGCAGGCCACGCCCACTTCACCCTGACAGCCTACTTCGGCACCGGAGATGGAGGCATTCATCTTGTACAGCGCGCCGATAGCGCCTGCCGCGAGGAAATAACGGATATAGATCTCCGGTGTCACGGGCTCAATAAAGTGATCGTAGTAGGCCAGCACCGCCGGAACGATACCGCACGCGCCGTTGGTTGGCGCCGTCACCACGCGACCACCCGCTGCGTTCTCTTCGTTAACCGCCAGCGCAAACATGTTCACCCAGTCAACCACATTCATAGGGTCATTGGAGAATTTGTCGGTGGTGACCAGCATACGGCGAAGCGCAGAGGCACGACGCGGCACACGCAGTGGCCCAGGCAGAACCCCCTCGGTGTTCATCCCGCGGTCAATACAGGCGCGCATGGTTTGCCACACGTTAGCAAAATAGTCTTCGATCTCTTTCTTGCTGTGCAGCGCCAGTTCGTTCTGCATCACCATGCCGGAGAGGGAGAGACCGGTCTCTTTGCAATAGGCCAACATCTCGGTGGCAGATTTAAACGGATAGGGCACATTCACATCGCCCGCGCTCTCTTTGCCAAAGTGTTCTTCGTCAACGATAAAGCCGCCGCCGATGGAGTAGTAGGTTTTACTGTAGATCTCTTTTTCGCCGCTCCAGGCGTGGATGGTCATACCGTTTTCATGCAGCGGCAGGTTGTCGCTACGAAAACGCATCCCGTCATCCTGCGGGAAGTCCACTTCGTGCTGACCGTTAGCCAGCAGCAGACGACCGCGCGTTTCCACGTCGCGGATAAATGCCGGAATGGCATCAATATCAACTGTGTCCGGCATATTGCCCGCCAGACCCATAATAATGGCGATATCGGTGTGGTGGCCTTTACCCGTTAATGACAGTGAACCGTAAACGTCTACGGCGACACGGGTAACGCTTTCCAGTAATCCTTTTTCGACCAGATCATCGACGAACTGTTTACCGGCCTTCATCGGCCCTACAGTGTGGGAAGAAGATGGACCAATCCCCACTTTGAACATGTCGAATATACTAATCACTTTCACACTCCTGACAGGGTTACTGGGGTTCCAGTAACGATGTTATAACTGCGCATAGTGTAAGAGGGAACACTAACCTCGGCTTAACTATTCACATGAATTAAACTAATGGTTAACGATGGTTTAGCTAATAGCGCGACGCCGATCGCAAACCTGCCAGAAAAGGGTGGAATGTAAAGTATAGTCAAGGCTTCAGGCCGATTTGTAGCGCAAGCTCACGAATGATGCCTGCCGTCATGCCCCAGACAAAATAATGCTGATACCACGACAGCCAGACCCGATGATCGTGCCCGCGGCGGTGAATATCCAGAGGATGATAGCGGCCCAGACGAAGGGCCTCTTCAAGCGGCATTTCGAACACCGCTGAAACTTCATCGACGCTGGCGTGATACTGAAGATCGGGCGGAATAATGCCGACGACCGGCGTAACCTGAAAACCGGTTACGCTGTCCACTGGCGGCAGCACGCCAATTACCTCGACCGCCTCCGGGGGGATCGCCACCTCCTCATGCGCTTCGCGCAGCGCGGCGGCAATCAGGGAAGCATCGGTGCTGTCCACCGCGCCGCCCGGAAACGCAACCTGACCGGCGTGTTTTCGCATATGCGGTGAGCGCTGGGTAAGCAACAGACCCGGCTGTTCACGACGCACGACCGGGATCAGTACCGCCGCCTGACGTTGATTCAGCGCGGCGCGGTTAACCTGGGGCCGCAGAAGCTGAAAACGCGACAGAAAATCATCCAGCGTCAGGTTGTCTTTCTTCACCGTGAGTTCTCCAGTTGTTTCAGGATACGATTCACTTTATCAAAGGTTTCCTGATATTCCGCCCCGGCCTGGCTGTCGGCTACAATGCCGCCGCCTGCGGAACAGTAAAGGTTACCATCGCAGGCCGTCAGGGTGCGAATAGTGATGCTGGTATCCATGGTTCCGCACAGGCTCACATAGCCGATGCTGCCGCACCAGGCGTTGCGGCGATGCGGTTCCAGTTCGTCGATGATCTCCATCGCGCGGACCTTCGGCGCGCCGGTGATGGAGCCGCCCGGAAACGCGGCGCGGAGCAGATCGCAGGCGGTCCGCGAGGCCGGCAGGCGTGCAGTGATAGTACTGACCAGATGATGTACCGCCGGGAAAGGCTCCACAACGAACAGCTCCGGCACGCGCACGCTGCCCGGCTCGGCGACGCGGCCAATATCATTGCGCATCAGATCGACAATCATCAGGTTTTCAGCGCGATCTTTCGGCGAGGCCGCCAGCGTCTCCGCCTGCTGGCGGTCGGCGTTAGCATCGGCAAGGCGCGGCAGGGTGCCCTTGATCGGGCGGGTCTGAATAATACCGTCAGCCAGATGAATAAAACGCTCAGGCGAAAGGCTGAGGATGGCGCCGTGTTCAAGGCGTAAAAATGCGCTAAACGGGGCCTTATTGCTGGCATTGAGGCGAGTAAATGCCTGCCATTCGTCTCCCCGGTACGCCGCCTGGAAACGCTGGGCAAGGTTGACCTGATAACAGTCGCCGCTGTGAAGATACGCCTGCACGCGAGAGAATTTTTCCGCATATTCCGCCGCGCTCATGTTCGAGTGCCAGCCGGAGGTCAGCATAAAGTGTTCCGCTGTGGCGGGCCGTTGCGCCTCAAGCCAGGCCAGACGCGCCTGCACGTCTCGGTGGCTAAGCAGGGAAACAGTCTGCTTACGGTGATCCACGATTAGCGCCCAGTCATACAGCCCCACCGCCATATCCGGCAGGGAAATATCCGCCTGCGCATGCTCGGGCAGCTTTTCGAAACGGCGACCCAGATCGTAACCAAACAGGCCCAGCGCGCCCCCCTGGAAAGGCAGATCCGGATCCGGTGTGGCAGATAAGCCCAGAGCATGGATCTCGTTCTGAAGCCGCATCAGCGGATCGTCCGTGGGTGACAGCGCATCGGTCGTCAGCGTTTTAACCGGGTCGGCCACCAGAATATCAAAGCGGCTGTAGGGGTGATCCGCATGCCCGGAGTGCAGCAGCATGGCAAAAGGAAGGTGGCTCAGACGGGCAAACCAGAACTCGGCGGCGTCTGCACGCCAGGGTAAGGTCATAACAGTGGGGAAGCGCATGTTCATGTATGGCATACTACCGGGTAGCGTGAAATAATTAGCGCGAATAATTTAGCAGGAGTTAACGATGTTTGCAGGTTTACCTTCTCTCAGTCATGACCAACAGCAGAAAGCGGTAGAGCGGATTCAGGAACTGATGGGCCAGGGTATGAGCAGCGGAGAAGCGATCACCGTCGTCGCTCAGGAAATTCGCGCCAGTCATACCGGCGAGCGGATAGTGGCGCGATTTGAAGATGAAGATGAATAACCGGGCTTAAACTGCCGCGATAATCTTAATCTCCACCTTATACTCCGGTTTCATCAGCGTGGCCTGTACGGTGCAGCGTACAGGCGCGTGACCCGCCACTACCCACGCATCCCAGGCTTTATTCATCTCCGCGAAGTCGTCTTTATTCGCCAGGAAAATCGTCGCGTCCAGAATGCGGGATTTATCGCTGCCCTGTTTTTCCAGTACGGCGTCGATCTGCGCCAGGGTGTTAGCGGTTTGCTCGAAGGCGTCGGCGTCCAGATTGGCAGGGACACCGGTGTAGTACAGCGTCTGGTTGTGGATCACCACATCAGACCAGCGGGCTTCGGCATCAATGCGCGTAATTGTCATAAACGTATCCTCGTTATCTTTCATCGTCAGGCGGCAAGACTGCCATATTGTTCCGCCGTCGTCACTATTTAGGGTGGCACCGGAGAGAAGGGGCTGACATAATCCCTGTGCAAAAATACAGTGAGAGAACACCGTGGCAGACGATTTTTCCCCTGAAGGTCAGTTAGCACAGGCAATTCCCGGTTTTAAACCGCGCGAACCCCAACGTCAGATGGCGCATGCCGTCGCACACGCCATCGACAAGGCGCAGCCGCTGGTTGTGGAGGCCGGCACCGGTACGGGGAAAACCTACGCTTACCTCGCTCCTGCGCTGCGGGCGAAAAAAAAGGTGATCATCTCTACGGGATCAAAAGCGCTCCAGGATCAGCTCTACAGCCGCGACTTACCCACGGTGGCGAAAGCGCTAAAATACAAAGGGCGTCTGGCCTTGCTGAAAGGGCGTTCTAACTATCTGTGTCTGGAGCGTCTCGAACAGCAGGCACTGGCGGGCGGTGACCTGCCGGTACAAACACTCAGCGATGTGATCGTCCTGCGCGCCTGGGCCAACCAGACGGAGGAGGGGGACATCAGCACCTGTGCGAGCGTGCCGGAAGACTCCCCGGCCTGGCCGCTGGTGACCAGCACCAACGACAACTGCCTCGGCAGCGACTGCCCGCTGTATAAAGACTGCTTTGTGGTGAAAGCGCGTAAAACGGCGATGGAAGCCGATGTGGTGGTGGTGAACCATCACCTGTTTCTTGCGGATATGGTGGTCAAGGACAGTGGTTTCGGCGAGCTGATCCCGGAGGCGGAGGTGATGATCTTCGATGAAGCCCATCAGCTACCGGACATCGCCAGCCAGTATTTTGGCCAGTCGCTCTCCAGCCGTCAGCTTCAGGATCTGGCGAAAGATATTACCATTGCCTATCGCACCGAGCTCAAAGATACCCAGCAGTTGCAGAAGTGCGCGGACCGCCTGGCGCAGTGCGCACAGGATTTCCGCTTACAGCTTGGCGAGCCGGGCTATCGCGGCAACCTGCGCGAACTGCTCGCGGACAAAAATATCCAGCGCGCGCTGCTGCTGCTCGATGATGCCCTTGAACTCTGTTACGACGTGGCGAAGCTGTCCCTCGGACGTTCAGCGCTGCTGGACGCCGCCTTCGAGCGGGCCACGCTCTACCGTGGGCGGCTGAAGCGGCTGAAAGAGATCAACCAGCCGGGCTACAGCTACTGGTATGAATGTACCTCGCGCCACTTTACCCTGGCGCTCACGCCGCTGACCGTTGCCGATAAATTCAAAGAGGTGATGGCGCAAAAGCCCGGCACCTGGGTCTTTACCTCGGCCACGCTGTCGGTCAACGACGATCTGCACCACTTTACCGAGCGTCTCGGCATTGAGCAGGCTGAATCCTTACTCCTCCCAAGCCCGTTCGACTATGAGAAACAGGCGCTGCTGTGCGTGCCACGCAATCTGCCGCTGCCTAACCAGCCAGGGGCGGCGCGCCATCTGGCGGCCATGCTAAAGCCGATGATTGAGGCCAACAACGGACGCTGCTTTATGCTCTGCACCTCTCACGCCATGATGCGCGATCTGGCCGAGCAGTTCCGCGCGACCATGACGTTGCCGGTGCTGTTGCAGGGGGAAACCAGCAAAGGCCAGCTGCTCCAGCAGTTTGTCAGCGCCGGTAATGCCCTGCTGGTGGCGACCAGCAGCTTCTGGGAAGGGGTGGACGTGCGCGGCGATACGCTCTCGCTGGTGATTATCGATAAGCTGCCATTCACATCGCCGGACGATCCGCTCCTGAAAGCACGCATGGAGGACTGCCGTCTGCGCGGGGGCGATCCGTTCGACGACGTCCAGTTGCCGGACGCGGTTATCACGCTTAAACAGGGGGTAGGGCGACTGATACGCGACGTCACCGACCGCGGAGTGCTGGTGATCTGCGACAATCGCCTGGTGATGCGTCCCTACGGCGCCACCTTCCTCGCCAGCCTGCCGCCTGCGCCGCGCACACGGGATATTAAACGCGCGGTCCGCTTCCTGGCGAACCCGACGGCGGAGTAATTCTTCCCGGAGTGTGTTAAGATGCGCGCCATTTTGTGACTGACCATTGCGAGAGCGCGACGACTGATGCGAATTCTGGCTATTGATACCGCGACAGAGGCCTGTTCCGTTGCCCTGTGGAACGACGGTACGACTTTTGCTCATTTCGAAGAGTGCCCACGGGAACACACCCAACGTATTCTGCCCCTGGTAAAAACCATTTTAACCGAGGGCAACACCGCCCTGACTGACCTCGACGCGCTGGCCTACGGCCGTGGCCCGGGCAGCTTTACGGGCGTACGTATCGGGATTGGCATTGCGCAGGGGCTGGCGCTGGGCGCTGACCTGCCGATGATCGGCGTTTCAACGCTTGCGACTATGGCTCAGGGTGCCTGGCGCATGACCGGTGCCAGCCGCGTGCTGGCCGCGATTGATGCCCGCATGGGTGAAGTCTACTGGGCGGAGTACACCCGTGACGAAAACGGCGTCTGGCACGGCGAAGAGTCGGAAGCCGTGCTTAAACCTGAAGCCGTCACCGAGCGCCTGAAACAGCTCACCGGTGAGTGGGCGACGGTCGGAACCGGCTGGCCGGCATGGCCTGAGATGGCGAAGGACACCGGCCTTACGCTGGTGGATGGTAACATGCTCCTGCCTGCCGCCGAAGATATGTTGCCTGTTGCCTGTCAGCAGCTTGCCGCAGGAAAAACCGTGGCCGTTGAACACGCCGAGCCGGTTTATTTACGAAACACCGTCGCATGGAAGAAACTTCCTGGCCGCGAGTGAATCTCAGTAACAGGAACTGAGAAAAAGGAGTCGCATCATGGCGGTTCAGACTAAAGTTGTACGCTTTTTTATGGCAGGCGCGGTTGCCATAGCACTGAGCGGGTGCGTCACCGTTCCTGATGCGATCAAGGGCACCAGCCCGACGCCACAGCAGGATCTGGTACGCGTGATGAATGCTCCGGAGCTGTATGTCGGGCAGGAAGCGCGCTTTGGCGGCAAGGTGGTTGAAGTGCTAAACCAGCAGGGGAAAACCCGGCTGGAGATTGCCACCGTTCCACTGGACAGCGGCGCACGGCCTGTTCTGGGTGAAGCCTCGCGCGGGCGGATCTACGCTGACGTCAGCGGCTTCCTCGATCCGGTAGATTTCCGCGGGCAGCTGGTGACCGTCGTCGGGCCGATTACCGGTTCGGTGGCGGGGAAAATCGGCAATACGCCATACAAATTTATGACCATGCAGGTGAACGGCTATAAACGCTGGCGTATCGCCCAGCAGGTGGTGATGCCGCCACAGCCAATCGATCCGTGGATGTGGGGTCCGCATCCGTATCGTTACGGCTACGGTGGCTGGGGTTGGTACAATCCAGGCCCTGCACAGGTTCAAACAATTGTAACTGAGTAAGTTACTGTTATTGTTAGGAAAGAGACAGCGGCTCAGCCGCTGTCTCTGTTTTTTTACGGACAAAACGAAAAAAAAGAGTGACGCGCTTCGCAACCTGCAATCTGAACAATTAATAAACTGGTACGCTGAGTTAATATAATGTTAACAAACTGTTTATTATCGGGGCTGTGATGACGACGAACACTCATTTCAGAGGTGATGCATTGAAAAAGGTTTGGCTTAACCGTTATCCCGCGGATGTCCCTGCGGAGATCAATCCTGACCGTTATCAATCCCTGATTGAATTATTTGAACACTCGGTACGGCGCTACGCTGACCAGCCCGCATTTGTGAATATGGGCGAAGTGATGACTTTCCGTAAGCTGGAAGAGCGCAGCCGGGCGTTTGCGGCCTATTTACAGGAAGGGTTGGGCTTGCAGAAAGGGGATCGCGTCGCGCTGATGATGCCAAACCTGCTGCAATACCCGGTGGCGCTGTTCGGGATCCTCAGGGCGGGGATGATCGTGGTTAACGTTAACCCGCTCTATACCCCACGCGAGCTGGAACATCAGTTGAATGACAGCGGTGCGGCGGCGATTGTGATTGTCTCCAACTTTGCCCACACGCTGGAAAAAGTCGTTGAAAAAACCCAGGTTAAGCACGTCATCCTGACGCGCATGGGCGACCAGCTCTCTACCGCGAAAGGTACGCTGGTCAACTTTGTCGTGAAATACGTTAAGCGGCTGGTGCCGAAATACCACCTGCCGGATGCCATCTCTTTCCGCCGCGCGCTGCATGCGGGCTATCGGATGCAGTACGTTAAGCCGGAGATCGTGTCAGAAGATCTGGCTTTCCTGCAATACACGGGCGGTACCACCGGCGTGGCTAAAGGGGCGATGCTGACCCATCGTAACATGCTGGCGAACCTTGAACAGGTGAACGCCACCTACGGGCCGCTACTGCACCCGGGCAAGGAGCTGGTGATCACCGCGCTTCCGCTGTATCACATTTTTGCGCTGACCATGAACTGCCTGCTGTTTATCGAGCTTGGCGGTCAAAACGTATTGATCACCAACCCGCGCGACATTCCGGGGCTGGTTAAAGAGCTGGCGAAATACCCGTTCACCGCCATGACCGGCGTGAACACCCTGTTTAACGCGCTGCTTAACAATAAAGAGTTCCAGCAGCTCGATTTCTCCACGCTGCATCTTTCTGCGGGCGGCGGGATGCCGGTTCAGCAGGCGGTTGCCGAGCGCTGGGTAAAACTCACCGGACAGTATCTGCTGGAAGGCTATGGTCTGACGGAGTGCGCCCCGCTGGTCAGCGTCAACCCGCATGACATCGACTACCACAGCGGCAGTATCGGTCTGCCGGTCCCGTCGACGGAAGCTAAACTGGTGGACGATGAGGGTAACGAAGTGCCTCACGGCGAACCGGGCGAGCTGTGCGTCAGAGGGCCGCAGGTGATGCTGGGCTACTGGCAGCGCCCAGATGCCACGGATGAGATCATCAAAGACGGCTGGCTGTACACCGGCGACATCGCGGTGATGGATGACGAAGGTTTTCTGCGTATCGTCGATCGCAAGAAAGACATGATCCTCGTATCCGGTTTCAACGTCTATCCGAACGAAATCGAAGACGTGGTGATGCAGCACAGCGGCGTGCTGGAAGTGGCAGCGGTGGGGGTTCCTTCCGGCAGCAGTGGTGAAGCGGTGAAGATATTTGTGGTCAAGAAAGATCCTTCTCTTACCGAGGAAGCGCTGATAACGTTTTGTCGCCGGCAGCTGACGGGCTATAAAGTGCCGAAGCTGGTGGAATTCCGCGATGAGCTGCCGAAATCCAACGTCGGGAAGATATTACGACGAGAATTACGTGACGAAGCCCGTGCCAAAGTGGACAATAAGGCCTGAGCTTCACGTTAATCGCCCAGACGCCGGTTAAGCCGGCGTTTTTTATGGGCGCAAACAAAAGAGAGTCCGATTTGAATTACCAGATGATCACTACCAACGACGAGCTGGCTTCGCTGTGCGAGGTGACGCGTGATTTCCCCGCTATCGCCCTGGATACGGAATTTGTCCGTACCCGCACGTACTACCCGCAGCTGGGCCTGATCCAGATGTATGACGGCAAACACGTGTCGTTGATTGACCCCCTCGGCATTACCGACTGGGCGCCAATGCGCGAGCTGTTGCTTGATACCGCCGTGACCAAATATCTGCACGCCGGCAGTGAAGATCTGGAAGTCTTTCTCAATACCTTTGGCATCATGCCGCAGCCGCTGATTGATACCCAGATCCTCGCGGCGTTCAGCGGTCGTCCGCTCTCCTGGGGCTTCGCGGCGATGGTGGAAGAGTACACCGGTCTGACGCTGGATAAGAGCGAATCGCGTACCGACTGGCTCGCGCGCCCGCTGACGGCGCGTCAGCTTGAATACGCCGCGGCAGATGTATTCTACCTGCTGCCGATTGCTGGCCAGCTTATGAAAGAGGCTGAGGCGTCCGGTTGGCTGTCTGCCGCCCTGGACGAGTGCCGCATGACGCAGCAGCGTCGTCAGGAAGTGGTTGATCCGAAAGAGGCCTGGCGTGACATCACTAACGCCTGGCAGCTGCGCACCCGTCAACTGGCCTGTCTGCAACTGCTGGCTGACTGGCGGCTGCGTAAAGCGCGTGAGCGCGATCTGGCGGTAAACTTCGTGGTGCGTGAAGAACACCTGTGGGCGGTAGCGCGCTATATGCCGGGTAGCCTTGGCGAACTGGACAGCATTGGCCTTTCCGGGAGTGAGATCCGTTTCCACGGTAAAACGCTGCTCGCGCTGGTAGAGAAAGCTCAGCAGCTGCCGGAGGACGCACTGCCAGAACCACTGCTTAACCTGATGGATATGCCGGGCTACCGCAAGGCGTTCAAAGATATCAAAGCGCTGGTGCAGACGGTGGCGGGGGAAAGCAAACTGAGTGCCGAACTGCTGGCTTCACGTCGTCAGATTAACCAGCTGCTGAACTGGCACTGGAAGTTGAAACCGCAAAATGGTTTACCTGAACTGGTCGCCGGATGGCGGGGGGAACTGATGGCTGAACGCCTGAATACCCTGCTGGAAGGGTATCCGCGGTAAAGAATTGTAGCCCCGGTAAGCGTCGCGCCACCGGGGAAATTGCCGGGCGGTACGATGCTTGCCCGGCCTACAAAACCACAAACGGATTAACGCGACTCTTCCGCTTCCGGAAGCGTCACGTTCAGCTCCAGAATCGAAATATCCCCGTCTTTTTGCTCCAGCTGAACGGTGACCATTTCCGGGTCAATCTGCACGTATTTGCAGATCACTTCCAGAATGTCTTTGCGCAGCTGCGGCAGGTAGTGCGGTTCGGCGTCGCTACGACGACGTTCCGCCACAATGATTTGCAGACGTTCTTTTGCGATGTTGGCGGTGCTTTTTTTCCGCGAGAGAAAAAAGTCCAGTAATGCCATAACTTATCCTCCGAACAGGCGTTTGAGGAAACCTTTCTTCTCTTCTTCAATGAAGCGGAAAGGACGTTCTTCTCCCAGCAGACGGTCAACGGTATCCGCATACGCTTTACCCGCGTCTGCCTGTGTATCCAGGATCACGGGCTCACCCTGGTTAGAGGCGCGCAATACGGACTGATCTTCCGGGATCACGCCAACCAGTTTGATGCGCAGGATCTCCAGCACGTCTTCCATGCTCAGCATGTCACCTTTGTTCACCCGACCCGGGTTGTAGCGGGTCAGCAGAAGGTGCTCTTTGATCGGCTCCTGGCCATTTTCCGCGCGACGAGATTTCGAGGCCAGAATGCCGAGAATACGGTCGGAGTCACGTACTGACGAGACTTCCGGGTTAGTAGTGATGATGGCTTCATCCGCGAAGTAGAGCGCCATCAGCGCGCCGGTTTCGATACCGGCCGGGGAGTCGCAGACCACGAAGTCGAACTCCATCTTTTTCAGATCGTCGAGCACCTTTTCCACGCCTTCACGGGTCAGCGCGTCTTTATCACGGGTCTGGGACGCCGGGAGAATGTAGAGGTTCTCGGTACGCTTATCTTTAATTAGCGCCTGGTTAAGCGTGGCATCGCCCTGAATGACGTTCACGAAGTCATACACCACGCGACGCTCGCAACCCATGATCAGGTCCAGGTTACGCAGACCGATATCGAAGTCGATTACGACGGTTTTCTTTCCCTTCTGGGCCAAACCAGTAGCGATGGCCGCGCTGGAGGTGGTCTTGCCAACGCCTCCTTTACCCGAAGTCACAACAATAATGCGTGCCATAGAAATTCCTTGTTAAAAGGGATCAATTTAACGGTTGAACGGTCAAAGCGTTATCTGCCAGCTGCAGACGAGCCGCTTTGCCATAAAATTCGGCTGGGATTTTATCGCTCAGCCAATATTCACCTGCGATAGACACCAGTTCTGCCGTCAGGTGAGTACAAAAAATTTGTGCTTCTCGATCGCCGCTGGCGCCCGCAAGCGCACGCCCACGCATCATACCGTAAACGTGAATATTGCCGTCTGCAATCAGTTCTGCGCCCGCACTGACGTGGCTTGTAACAATCAGATCACAGTTTGGCGCATAAATGCGCTGACCGGAACGAACCGGCAGATCAATCAATCGCGTTTTTGTGACTGGGGCTACATTTTGCGCCGAAGGCGGGGGAGCGGGAACGGTTGCAGGCGTTGCGCGCGGGGATTTTTCTCTACCCTCGTTTAACAAGGGCAAACCCGCGCGTTCAATTTCGGCTTTTAACTCTGCGTCTTTACAGCCGCTTATACCCACGATGCGCAACCCCGTGGAGACGACGGCCTGCTGGAGTCGCTTCCAGTTAACCGGCCCCTCAAGGTCGCTTACATTGACGACAACAGGAGCATGCTTAAGAAAAGCGGGAGCCTGCGCGATTTTGTCTTCTAACGCCTGACGAATAACCTCGGGTTTTGCATCATGCAAATGAACCACTGATAAGGTGAAGCTACTGCCTTTAAGCTCGATGGGCGTATTTGACATCCTGGCCTTACTCAATTTGCTATTAACCGCAACACATCGCCGCGATATTCCGAAGAGTATCAGGCATGTTATAGTCAGGAGTATATTGAGGCAAGCAACCACCCATTAATTCAGAGTAAAAACATGTTTTGTGTGATCTACAGAAGTACCAGCCGCGACCAGACCTACCTTTATGTCGAAAAGAAAGACGATTTTTCCCGCGTGCCTGAGGAATTAATGAAAAGCTTTGGCCGACCGCAACTGGCGATGCTGCTGCCGCTGGACGGCCGTAAGAAGCTGGTGAACGCCGATCTGGAGAAAGTCAAAAAGGCGTTAACCGAGCAGGGCTATTATTTACAGCTTCCGCCGCCACCGGAGAATTTATTAAAACAGCATCTTGAGGTGAGCGGAAAGAAATAAGCCCGGGTCATTCCGGGAACAACTCATCAACCGATTAGGGGTCGACCATGTATCAACATCATAACTGGCAAGGTGCATTACTGGATTATCCCGTAAGCAAAGTGATCTGCGTGGGCAGCAACTATGCAAAACATATTCAGGAGATGGGCAGCGCCGTGCCGGATGAGCCGGTTCTGTTTATTAAGCCAGAAACCGCACTGTGCGATATTCGCCAGCCGCTGGTTCTGCCGCAGGGGCTGGGCTCGGTGCATCATGAAGTGGAGCTGGCGGTGCTGATCGGCGCGACGCTGCGCCAGGCGACCGAAGAGCATGTAGAGAAAGCGATTGCGGGTTACGGTGTCGCGCTCGACCTGACCCTGCGCGACGTCCAGAGCAAAATGAAGAAAGCGGGGCAGCCGTGGGAAAAAGCCAAGGGCTTTGACAATTCATGCCCGATTTCCGGTTTCGTTCCGGTGAGTGAATTTACCGACGATCCGCAGAATACGCCCCTCAGCCTGAAGGTCAACGGCGAGATCCGCCAGCAGGGGACGACCGCTGACATGATCCATAAGATCGTTCCGCTGATTGCCTACATGAGCCGCTTCTTCACCCTGAAACCCGGCGACGTGATCCTTACCGGCACTCCGGAAGGTGTGGGGCCGCTGCACAGTGGCGACGAGCTGGACGTCAGTTTTAACGGCCTGTCGCTGAAAACCCGCGTGCTGTAAAAGCACCTTGCCGCCTGAAAAGGGCGGCAAAACTTGCATCAACGTGCCAGACTCGTTATAAGGTGCGCTCTATTTTGACGTGTGGACATCCCGATGAACGACATTCCTTTCTGGCAAAGCAAAACTCTCGACGACATGACCGACGCGGAGTGGGAATCGTTGTGTGACGGCTGTGGGCAGTGCTGCCTGCATAAGCTGATGGATGAAGATTCGGATGAGATCTATTTCACCAACGTAGCCTGCAAGCAGTTAAACATCAAAACCTGCCAGTGCCGCAACTACGAGCGCCGTTTCGACTATGAGCCGGACTGCATCAAGTTAACCCGTGAAAATCTGCCGACCTTTGAGTGGCTGCCGCATACCTGCGCGTATCGCCTGCTGGCGGAAGGTAAAGATCTGCCCACATGGCATCCGCTGTTGACGGGGTCGAAAGCGGCGATGCACGGCGAGCGTATTTCCGTGCGCCACATTGCGGTGAAAGAGTCCGAGGTGCAGGACTGGGAAGACCACATTATGAATCACCCTAATCGGTGATAATAAAAAACCCGCCGAGGCGGGTTTTTTATTGTGCGCAATTTTGTCGAGTGGTGCTGCGCTTACCCGACCTACAAAACTGACGTTGCCGTTTTGCTTTTACCTTCCAAAAAGATCGCGTTTCTTTGGCTTGAACGGCTGGGCAATCAGCACCAGCAGCGCTACCACGAAGTAGGCGACAAAAATGCCCACCAGCCACTGCGGCATCTCCAGCGTCAGAAACTCCCACTGGCGTACAGAGCAGTCACCGGAGGCCACAAACACCTGCGGCAGCCATTTATCCAGCGGCAGCCAGCTCGGGAAGCGGGCCGCAAAGTCGCAGGTCATAAACGGCGACGGGTGAAGCTGCATCTGGGTGTGCTCCCAGGCAAGCGCAATCCCTTTCCCGGCGCTGTACAGCCAGATGGCAATTGCGGCATAGCGTAACGGTGTTTTAGGTGCAATCGCACCTACCAGACCCGCGCCCATAATGCCGAACAGCGCACAACGCTCATAAATACACAGGACGCAAGGTTTCAGCCCCATCACATGCTGAAACCACAGCGCGACCATTTCCAGCGCAAAGGCGGTCAGGGCCATCAACAACCACGCTCCGCGACCGCGTGAGCACTGGTTCAAAAATCGCAACATAATCATTTCCCTGGAACATGCTTAGACAGCGCAGTGTAAACGAATTTTAATGCGCCGCAAGTATACCTGCTTGCAACAACCATTGCGTACAGGGAACGAGAGTAATTTTGATGCACAGCAAACCAACAAGGGTAAGCACCAGCGTGTACGGCAGCGCCATCCAGACCATTCTTCCATAAGAAAGTCGTATGAGTGGCGCCAGCGCCGAGGTCAGCAGAAAGAGGAAGGCCGCCTGACCGTTCGGGGTTGCCACGGAGGGGAGGTTGGTTCCAGTGTTGATCGCCACCGCCAGCAGCTCGAACTGTTCACTGCTGACAATCCCTTGCTCCATCGCGGCTTTAGCCTCATTGATGTATACCGTCCCGACAAAGACGTTATCGGATATAGAAGACAACAGACCGTTAAACAAATAGAACAGCGTTAGCTGCGAATCTGGCGTGGCCTGAAGCACAAACGCGATGATTGGCGCGAACAGATGTTGGTCAATAATCACCGCCACGACGGCGAAAAAAACCGCCAGCAGGGCGGTAAACGGCAGCGCTTCGGTAAAGGCTTTTCCGATAGCATGTTCGTCCGTGACGCCGCTCAGGCTGGTTGCCAGAATAATTACCGACAGACCAATCAGCCCCACCTCGGCAAGGTGGAAGGCCAGCGCAGCGATAAGCCACACGCCGATGATGCCCTGTGCAATCAGGCGCAGCGTCTCCTGGCGCGTGCGTTGTTTGCGGCTCTGCTCGTCAAACTTATGCAGCTCCTGACGGACCTGATCGGGCAACTTCGCGCCATACCCAAAAAGGTTGAATTTTTCGACCAGCACGCAGGTCGCTAAGCCGCAGATCAAAACGGGCACGCTGACCGGCGCCATGCGCAGGAAAAATTCGCCAAAATGCCACTCAGCCGCTTTGGCGATAATCAGGTTTTGCGGCTCTCCGACCATTGTCATCACGCCCCCCAGCGCCGTCCCCACGCCCGCATGCATCATCAGGCTGCGCAGAAACGCGCGGAACTGCTCGAGCACATCGCGGTTGTGCGCCTCAACGTGGCTGTCGTCCTGCAAGTTATCGCCAGGACGAGACGAAGCGACCCGGTGGTAAATACCGTAAAAGCCGACGGCGACGCTGATCACCACCGCCACAACCGTCAGCGCATCCAGGAAGGCAGAGAGGAAAGCCGCGGCGAGGCAAAACGCCAGCGAGAGCAGCGTTTTCGACGGAATGCTCAGCAGCAGACGGGTGAAGATAAACAGCAGAAGCTGCTTCATAAAGTAGATCCCCGCCACCATGAAGATCAGCAGTAGCAGGACTTCAAGATTCGACGCAATCTCGTTTTTAACATGCTCCGCGCTGGTCATTCCAATGATCACGGCTTCCAGCGCCAGCAGCCCGCCGGGCAACAGCGGATAGCACTTCAATGCCATCGCCAGGGTAAAGATAAACTCGGCGACCAACATCCACCCGGCAACGAAGGGATCCAGCAAAAAGATAACGGGATTAACGACCAGGAATACCAGTAGAGTGAGTTTGTACCAGTCAGGTGACTGACCTAAAAAGTTGCGCCACAGCGCGCGCCCAAATGAAATTTCCACGACAGACGTCCTTTCCCCGTCAAATAAGACAAGACATCAGTATACGCAAAAACGGCGGCGGAGAGGGGGATAAAGCCATTTTGTAAATTTCATAAAAATGAAACGGCGATCCCTCTTTTCTGTCTCTGCTGCGCTATCTGCCTCTGCGCGCCTCTGGTATGATGAGTGCAATTTGCTAAAGCTGTGTAATGGAAATCTCACTATGGTCATTAAGGCGCAGAGCCCGGCGGGTTTCGCGGAAGAGTACATCATTGAAAGCATCTGGAATAATCGTTTCCCTGCGGGATCAATTCTACCTGCTGAACGCGAACTCTCTGAACTGATTGGCGTCACCCGTACCACGCTGCGAGAAGTGCTCCAGCGTCTGGCGCGCGATGGCTGGTTGACGATACAGCATGGCAAACCCACTAAAGTGAATAACTTCTGGGAAACGTCCGGGCTGAATATTCTGGAAACGCTGGCGCGTCTCGATCACGAAAGCGTACCGCAGCTGATTGACAATCTGCTTTCGGTGCGCACCAACATCGCTACCATTTTCATCCGCACCGCGTTTCGTCAGCATCCTGAAGATGCGCTGAAGGTGCTTGCCACAGCCAATGAGGTGGAAGATCACGCGGACGCCTTTGCGACCCTCGACTACAACGTGTTCCGCGGTCTGGCGTTTGCTTCCGGCAATCCGGTTTACGGTCTGATCCTGAATGGAATGAAAGGATTATATACACGCATTGGTCGTCACTACTTTGCCAACCCTGAAGCCCGCAGCCTGGCGCTCGGCTTCTACCATAGACTGAGCAAGCTCTGCACCGAAGGGCTGCACGATCAGGTCTATGAAACGGTGCGTCGTTATGGCCACGACTCCGGTGAAATCTGGCACCGAATGCAGAAAACCCTGCCGGGTGATTTAGCGATTCAGAGTCGCTGAAATAAAAAACCTCTCGATTGAGAGGTTTTTTTCGCCCGGTGGCGCTTCGCTTACCGGGCAAAAAAACTACAACGTATTCAACCGCGCCGGACACCGCTCCAGCAGCTCCACGCTGCCATCTTCATTCTGCTGCTCCAGCGACACGTCAAATCCCCACAGGCGATGCACATGCTTCAGCACTTCCTTACGCCCCTTATCCAGCGGTGCGCGGTTGTGAGGGATATAGCGCAGCGTCAAAGAGCGGTCACCGCGCAGATCCACATTCCAGACCTGAATGTTCGGTTCAAGATTGCTCAGGTTGTACTGAGACGACAGGCGCGAGCGGATCTCACGATAGCCCTCTTCGTTGTGGATCGCAGAGATCTCCAGGTAGTTGTTGCGGTCATCATCCAGTACGGTGAAGAAGCGGAAATCACGCATGATTTTCGGCGACATGAACTGGCTGATAAAGCTCTCATCCTTAAAATCACGCATCGCGAAGTGCAGCGTTTCCAGCCAGTCAGAACCGGCAATATCCGGGAACCAGTATTTGTCCTCTTCGGTGGGCGACTGGCAGATACGCTTGATATCCTGGAACATGGCAAAGCCGAGTGCGTAAGGGTTAATGCCGCTGTACCACGGGCTGTTATACGCTGGCTGGAATACCACGTTGGTGTGGCTGTGCAAAAACTCCATCATAAACCGCTCGGTGACTTTTCCTTCGTCATACAGGTGGTTAAGAATGGTGTAGTGCCAGAAGGTCGCCCAGCCTTCGTTCATCACCTGGGTCTGCTTCTGAGGATAGAAATACTGGCTCACCTTGCGCACGATGCGCAAGATCTCACGCTGCCACGGCTCCAGCAGTGGGGCGTTCTTCTCCATAAAGTAGAGCAGGTTTTCCTGCGGCTCGGAAGGGTAACGACGCGCCTCGGCGACGGTTTTCTCCTCCTCACGTTTCGGCAGGGTGCGCCACAGCATATTCACCTGGCTTTGCAGATACTCCTCGCGGCTCTTCTGCCGGGCTTTCTCTTCCTGCAATGAGATCTTCTGCGGACGCTTATAGCGGTCAACGCCGTAATTCATCAGCGCGTGGCAGGAGTCCAGTAGCTTCTCTACCTCGTCCACGCCGTAGCGCTCTTCGCAGTCGGTAATGTATTTGCGGGCGAAGATCAGGTAATCGACGATGGAGCTGGCGTCCGTCCAGCTGCGGAACAGATAGTTATTTTTGAAGAACGAGTTATGTCCATAGCAAGCGTGCGCCATCACCAGCGCCTGCATGGTAATGGTGTTCTCCTCCATCAGATAGGCAATACACGGGTTAGAGTTAATAACGATTTCATACGCCAGCCCCTGCTGTCCGTGCTTATACAGTCGCTCCGTTTCAATGAATTTTTTACCAAACGACCAGTGCGGATAGTTAATCGGCATCCCGACGCTGGAGTAAGCGTCCATCATCTGTTCCGAGGTGATGACTTCAATCTGATGGGGATAGGTGTCCAGACGATAGAGTTTGGCCACCCGGTCGATCTCCGCCAGGTAGACATCCAGCAACTCGAAGGTCCAGTCGGGTCCATCGCTCAGACGGGTGCTGTCCCTTGACATGGAATCTAGTGTAGCCATTAGCGCGCCCTCGTTGTTGGTCGCTCTCTCTGACTGGAGAGCCTCCTTTCAAGCATAGATCACCCCATTCAAATACGCGGGGCGCAGAAATTTTTTCTTTGCGATTTCCCGTTTTCGATACGGCAAAAAAAGCGGTGATCGCAGAATTTTCTACTGGTTAAAAATAACGCGCAGCAGGAGATCCCAAATAAGCGCCATCCCCTGATACAGCGGGATATGTGAGTTGAGTCACCATAAAAAAGTCATATGTTGAATAATATTTTCAGCTAGGTTATCAATCTGTAATTAGATGATTGTTCTTTTGCTCATAATGGAGTGGCTATGCGTGTTGTCATACTGGGAAGTGGTGTCGTTGGCGTAACCAGCGCCTGGTATTTAAGTCAGGCGGGACATGAGGTTACCGTTATCGATCGCGAATCCGGTCCGGCGCTGGAAACCAGTGCGGCGAATGCGGGGCAGATCTCCCCGGGCTACGCTGCGCCGTGGGCGGCCCCGGGCGTTCCGCTGAAGGCGATCAAATGGATGTTTCAGCGACATGCGCCGCTGGCGATAAGCCTTGACGGCACACAGTTCCAGCTTAAGTGGATGTGGCAGATGCTGCGCAACTGCGATACCCGCCACTACATGGAAAACAAAGGGCGCATGGTGCGCCTCGCAGAATACAGCCGCGATTGCCTGAAAGCGCTGCGTTCCTCAACGGGGATCGAATATGAAGGGCGCCAGGGCGGCACACTTCAGCTGTTCCGTACCGCGCAACAGTATGAAAACGCGACCCGCGATATCGCCGTGCTTGAAGATGCGGGCGTACCCTATCAGCTGCTGGAAGCCAGCCAACTTGCCCAGGTGGAGCCAGCACTTGCCGAGGTCGCGCACAAGCTGACGGGCGGTCTGCGTTTACCGAACGATGAAACCGGCGACTGCCAGCTTTTCACCCAGCGTCTGGCGCGCATGTGTGAGCAGGCCGGGGTGAAATTCCGCTTCAATACTTCTGTCGACAAGCTGCTGTCGGAAGGGGAGAAGATTTACGGCGTGAAGTGTGGAGAAGAGGTGATCAAAGCCGATGCTTACGTGATGGCGTTCGGATCCTATTCTACCGCGATGCTGAAAGGGATCCTGGATATCCCGGTCTATCCGCTGAAAGGCTACTCCCTGACCATTCCCGTGAAAGAGGACAGCGGCGCGCCAGTATCAACCATTCTTGATGAAACCTACAAAATCGCCATCACCCGTTTCGATAACCGGATCCGCGTCGGCGGCATGGCGGAAATCGTGGGCTTCAATACCGAACTGCTCAAACCACGTCGTGAAACGCTGGAGATGGTCGTCGGCGATCTCTTCCCGCGCGGCGGTTTCATTGAGCAGGCGACGTTCTGGACCGGCCTGCGTCCAATGACCCCGGACGGCACGCCGATTGTGGGCCGTACGCCTTACAAAAATCTGTGGACAAATACCGGCCACGGTACGCTTGGCTGGACCATGGCCTGCGGTTCGGGCCAGCTGCTTAGCGACCTGATTTCCGGGCGGACGCCGGCAATTCCGTTTGACGATTTAAGCGCCGCACGCTATCAATCAGGGTTTACCCCCTCGCGTCCACAACACCTGCACGGCGCGCATAATTAAGGAGTCGTCATGTCCCGTCCCATTCTGGCCCAGCTGGATTTGCAGGCGCTGAAGGATAACCTGCAAATTGTTCGTCGTGCTGCGCCGGGTTCTCGTGTCTGGTCGGTGGTGAAAGCCAACGCCTACGGTCATGGTATCGACCGTATCTGGAGTGCGCTCGGCGCTACCGACGGTTTTGCCTTGCTGAATCTGGAAGAGGCCATCCTGCTGCGTGAGCGCGGCTGGAAAGGACCGATCCTGCTGCTGGAAGGATTCTTCCATGCGCAAGATCTGCCTCTGCTGGATAAGTACCGCCTGACGACCAGCGTTCACAGTAACTGGCAGATCAAGGCCATTCAGGACGCGAAGCTGCATGCCCCGCTGGATATCTATCTCAAAGTGAACAGCGGTATGAATCGTCTGGGCTTCCAGCCTGAACGCGTGCACACGGTCTGGCAGCAGCTTCGTGCGCTGAAAAACGTCGGTGAGATGACGCTGATGGCGCATTTTGCCGATGCGGAAAAGCCGGACGGCATTGCCGATGCCATGGTCCGCATTGAGCAGGCGGCAGAAGGGCTGGACTGTCCGCGCTCGCTGTCGAACTCAGCGGCAACGCTCTGGCATCCCGAGGCGCATTACAACTGGGTGCGCCCGGGGATCGTGCTGTACGGCGCGTCACCCTCAGGTCAGTGGCAGGATATCGCCAACAGCGGCCTGAAGCCGGTGATGACGTTACGAAGCGAAATTATCGGCGTGCAAACCCTGAAAGCGGGCGATACGGTGGGCTATGGCAGCCGCTATCGGGCAGCGGGCGAACAGCGTATCGGTATCGTGGCGGGGGGCTATGCAGATGGTTATCCGCGCATCGCCCCGAGCGGCACGCCGGTGTGGGTCGATGGCGTGCGTACGGGCACGGTAGGCACCGTCTCAATGGACATGTTGGCTATTGATTTGACGCCATGTCCTCAGGCGGGGATCGGCTCACCGGTTGAGCTGTGGGGCAACGAGGTTAAAATTGATGATGTGGCCGCTGCGGCGGGCACTGTCGGGTATGAACTGATGTGCGCGCTGGCGTCAAGAGTGCCTGTTGTGACGGTGTAACATGTGTGTGTGCCGGGTGGCGGCTTCGCCTTACCCGGCCTACAAAAGCCCGAACGTAGGCCGGGTAAGCGTTAGCGCCACCCGGCAAAAAAGCAGCTACTCCGCCTCCTCCTCCATCGGCCTTACGCCGACTTTGCGCACCGCGTTATCCTCTTTCTCGGCCACCGTCCAGACCATCCCGGCAAACTCCACCTGGTCACCGACGACCGGTGCAGCCCCTAATAATTGCTGAATAATCTCGCCCAGTGTTTGCTGGTTATCGCGATTCTCCAGTCCTCCCTCCAGGCCATAAATCAGCGCCACATCCGCAAAGCGGGCGCTGGCTTCGAGGATAAAATCGCCGAAGAAACGCTGATCCAGCGCCACCGGGGGCGACTGGCTGAACAGCTTGCCAAGGGCAGGCAGGTCGCGCTCGCGGCCAATCACGCAGAGGATATCGTTCTCTCGCAGCCGCGTGCTGCCGGTCGGGTGAAGCAGGGCGTTATCCCGGAACAGGGCGGCAATGCGCGTTTCAGCGGGCATATGCAGATCGCGTAGCGAAGCACCCACGCACCACTTATCGGCGCTTAGCTGATAGACAAACTGTTCCCACGGGTTGTCTGGATGAATATCCAGCCCCACGCGGGAGACCGGCCAGCCAACGGGCGGTACCACCACTTTGGCTTTTTTCGCCGCCCAGCCCAGCGACGTCCCCTGGAACAGCAGCGATACCAGCACCACGAAGAAGGCGACGTTGAAGAACAGACGAGCGTTGTCCAGCCCGGCCATCATCGGGAAAACCGCCAGGATAATCGGCACC
The DNA here is from genome assembly GCF_003850715.1 of Enterobacter sp. 301B. Taxonomy (NCBI): domain Bacteria; kingdom Pseudomonadati; phylum Pseudomonadota; class Gammaproteobacteria; order Enterobacterales; family Enterobacteriaceae; genus Enterobacter; species Enterobacter sp. 301B. The sequence continues at coordinate 152,989 of NZ_PQTC01000006.1, read as the reverse complement.
GCGCCGCGCAGCCCCACCCAACTGATAAATATCCGCTCACGCAGGTTAAACCCGCGGAACGGCAGCAGCCCGGCAAACACCGACAGCGGACGGGCGAAGAAGATCATCCAGGCCGACAAAAGCAGCGCTGGCACGACGATAGGCAGCAGGTCGGAAGGCGTCACCAGCAGGCCCAGCACCAGGAACATGGCGATCTGTGCCAGCCAGGCCAGCCCGTCAAAGTTTTGCAGTATCGCATAACGGTTACGAATCGGTCGGTTGCCCAGCAGGAATCCACAGAGGTAAACCGCCAGAATACCGCTGCCGTCCAGCGCGGTGGTGACGGCAAAGATCAGGATCCCGCCGCTCAGGGCCAGCAGCGGGTAAAGGCCGGAAGGCAGCGTAATACGGTTGATTGTCTGCTGTAACAGGTAACCGCCGCCGAGACCAATGATAATCCCGAGGCCAAACTGCTGGAGGATGTGCCAGGCGAACATCCAGCTCAGTCCAGTTTCGTGCTGCTGGATCATCTCAATCAGGGTGATGGTCAGGAACACCGCCATCGGATCGTTGCTGCCGGATTCAATCTCAAGCGTGGAGCCAACGCGCTCGTTTAGCCCCTTGCCGCCGAGCAGCGAGAACACCGCCGCCGCATCGGTAGAGCCGACAATCGCGCCAATAAGCAGGCCTTCCATTATATCGAGGTTAAACAGCCAGGCTGCCATCATACCGGTCAGGCCGGAGGTGATTAGCACGCCGACGGTAGCCAGAGACAGCGCCGGGCCTAAGGCAACGCGAAACGAACTTGCCTGGGTGCGCATGCCGCCGTCCAGCAAGATCACCGCCAGCGCGAGGTTACTTACCATATAGGCGAAAGGGTAATTATCGAAGGGGATACCGCCGATTCCGTCAACCCCCGCCAGCATGCCGATAGCCAGGAAAATGACAAGAATAGGTATGCCAAGGCGCGATGAAAATGAACTTAATAAAATGCTGAAGGTTACCAGGATGGAACCCAGAATGAAAAGACTGATTATCGCTGTGGCACTCAATGTCGTCTTACTCCCACCTCAATGTGAACGCTGTTATTAAAACCCTAACATATTAACAACTGTATCTGCGTTTTATTGAGGGGGAATAACGGCTTTTTTATGCCTTTAAGACCGGATGACCGCTGATTGTTAACCGACTGCCTGAATTACCGTGTACAAGGTGCGCCCGGGCACCCAGTGGCAACGTAACGGTTTGCTGCTCATGGCCGAAATTCAGACCGGCGATCACCGGAATATCCAGCCGGGAACGAATGAAATCGACCATCGTCTCCAGCGTGTAGCCCGCGTCGTAGTCGTTGGGGGCTGACCCGCTGAAACTGCCCAGCACAATGGCTGACTGCCGATCCAGGATCCCGGCGTGATAAAGCTGTAACAGCATGCGTTCGACGCGGAACGGGTGTTCGTTGATATCTTCCAGCACCAGAATGCCGTCCTCGATCTGCGGCAGCCACGGTGTCCCAATCAGCGATACCAGCATCGCGAGGTTTCCGCCCCACAGCTGCCCTTCACATTCCCAGTGCGGTCCGTTGCCTTGCCACTCGACGGTGAACGTCGGGTTTTGCAGGGCGCGCCAGAAATGGTCTTGCGTAAACGCATCCAGCTCCGGCGCACCAAAGTTGCCGGCCAGCATCGGACCGCTAAAGGTAATGACGTTATGCAACGCCAGCAGGCCGAGCTGGATCGCCGTGAAATCGCTGTGTCCGCAGATTAACAGCGGATCCTGCTGCTGGCGTGCGGCCAGCCCGGCCCAGTCGATGCTCTCCAGCAGCCGGCTTGCGCCATAGCCGCCGCGCACGGCCAGCACAATAGTGTTTTCACCTTCCAGCGTCGCCAGGCTGTTGATATCGTTCAGTCTCTGCGCCTCCGTACCGGCAAAACGCTGCATGCGGCGGGGGATAATTGTCTGATTTTCTACCTGATGGCCCATTTCCAGCAGGCGCTGAACGCCCCGCTGTGCCGCCTCCTGGTTGATGCAGTAGCCCGACGGTGCGATGAGATGAAACTGAGGCATGGCAATTCCTTGCTGAATGAGAATCTAATTGTCTATATCATGCCGCTTATACGCCGCCTGCTTCAAGGGGCGACGTACCGCGATGACCGGCTATAAGGATAGATGACGTGAAATTGAGATGGTTTGCTTTTTTGATTGTGTTGCTCGCTGGCTGTAGTTCAAAACATGATTATAAAAATCCCCCCTGGAATCCTGAAGTCCCGGTAAAGCGGGCCATGCAGTGGATGCCGATCAGCGAACAAGCCGGGAAGGCCTGGGGCGTGAGCCCGCGCCTGATCACCGCGATCATCGCCGTGGAGTCCGGCGGGAACCCGACGCTGGTGAGTAAATCGAATGCGGTGGGGCTGATGCAGTTAAAAGCCTCTACGGCGGGAAGAGAGGTCTATCGCTACATGGGCTGGAAGGGACAGCCATCCACCAGCGAGCTGAAAAACCCGGAACGTAATATCTCTATGGGAACCGCTTACCTGAGCATTCTGGAGCATGGCATTCTGAAGGGGATTGACGATCCGGAAGTGATGCAATATGCGCTGGTGGTGTCGTACGTTAACGGAGCTGGCGCGCTGCTCCGAACCTTCTCATCCGATCGCAAAGAGGCGATAGAAGAGATTAACGATATGGATAAAGATGAATTCTTCGAACACGTTGTGAAGAATCATCCGTCAGCACAGGCTCCACGTTATATCTGGAAAGTACAGAAAGCAATGGACGCCATGTAACGTCTTTGTCGGGCGGCAGCACGCTGCCCGACGCCTTTCAGCGCACTTTATTCGCGCGTTCCCGCGCTTCACGCTCCAGTGAAAAAATGATGCGCTGTAGTTCGCGCTCGGCGCCTGGACCGACATTCAGAAAGCGAAAACTCAGTCGCGGCGTGGTAATGGTTTCGTTTTTGCCGTCCACCACCTTGCGCTCGCTGATGGCAATCAGCTGGGCGTCAAACCAGAAGCGTCCCCATCCGCCCATATCCAGCTCGATCTGACTAAAACGCATACCTTCCACCAGCCCCTCCGGCTTCGGCATATCCATCAACGCTCCCATGCCGCCCAGCGACAGGTCAAAGAGACGAAAGCGGATCTCTTTTTTGTCCGGCATTTTCGCCTTACAGAAGTAGGCCGGGTGAAGCGGGGCGCTGATGCGAAAATACTCGCGGCGCTGCACGAACCAGAGATTAGCGGGCAGGGGGGTGATAAACGCAGGCAAACCCTGGTACACGATCGTGGTCAGGCGAGGCAGTATAAACTCGACTTTAGCCCCCTGCGTTTCGGCCATCACCGAGAGGTTTTCTGCCTGTAGCGCGGCACGGTTTTCATCGCTCTGGCTACCCAGATCCACGATCAGGTGTTCTGCCGTCACGTCCAGGATCTTGCTGATAAACTGGCTGGTTGACCAGTTGATGCGCAGCGGCACCTCGCCCTTTTTCAGGTCGCGTAACACCCCTAATACAGCCAGCGGATTTTGTTTCAGGAACTGCTCACTGTAGCTACTCACGCCAGATGGCTCCTCGATAGATGACAGACTGTCTCTGGGTTATCGGCACGCTGGCATGAAACTTAATACAAACGATCTGTTTTTCTCCGCTGATATTGATTCGGTAATAAAAATGATAATAATTGTCGTTCCCAATATCATCTAATAATAAGACGACACTATGAGCACCTCACGTTTTGCGTTATGCGCGTTGGCAGGCGCCGTTACGCTGGCATTGCAGACACAGGCTTTCGCAGAAGAACTCACCATCGTGGTAACCGCTACAGAGCAGGGCAGCGCGCTCCCTGCCTGGACCAATAGCGCCACGAAATCAGCCGTTGCGGAAAGTAAAACGCCGCAGGTGATCAACACCATCGCCGCTAAAGAGATTGAGCAGCGGCACGCCAGTTCGGTAAACGAGATCCTGCGCTATGCGCCGGGCGTTTCCACGGAGGTGCGCGGGAGCACCTCTTACATGAGCGAGTACAAAATCCGCGGGTTCAACGTCGATCAGGAGTTCTACAACGGCCTGCAACTTCCCTATAACGTCACCGGGAACACCAAAGCGCGAATCGATCCGCTGCTGATTGAGAGCGTCGATATCCTGAAGGGGCCGTCATCCGTGCTGTATGGCGGCGGCTCCCCGGGCGGGCTGGTCAATATTCAGAGTAAAAAGCCGCAGAAAGAGGCGAAAACGGAACTGGGCTTTAATACCGGAAACCGCAATCTGAAAGAGGGGTACCTGGATTCCACGGGGCAGATTGCGAACAGCGACTGGAACTATCGTCTGCTGGGCAAAGCGACGGAAAGTGACGAACAGGCGCACACCACGCGCTATGAAAACTATCTGGTGGCCCCCTCCGTGACCTGGCAGCCGGATGACAAAACGCGCCTGACCATTGACGCGCTGGCGCAAAATACGCCGAGCCTGACGCCGTCTGATCCGATGCCGCTAAGCTATCTGCGGTCTAAATACGCCGATCGTCGTGACTATGCCGGGGATGAGTGGAGCGGCTTCAAACAGCGCCAGTGGATGCTGGGCTACAGCTTTGAGCATGAGTTTGACAGTGGCTGGGGCTTTAACCAGAAAGCGCGCTACTTTGACGTGGATACCCACCAGCGCAGCGCCTATTCCACCGGGACGGGCAGCGAGGTCTACCAGCTTAACCGCTTCGCCTATACCACGGATGAAGATTTGCAGAGCTTCAACATTGATAACCAGGTTACCCGAACCGTCGCGCTGGGGGACTGGCAACATCATCTGCTGGCGGGCTTTGACTACCAGAAGCTGAACTCTCACTTCCATTATCGTTACGCCTCGTCCACACCGGGTATCGATATGCGCAATCCGGATCACTCGCAGATCGATAACGATGCGCTGGGGCTTGAAACAGCGCAGAAAAACCGTCTCGGCTATCAGCAGAATGGCTATTACCTTCAGGATCAGATTGCGTTTGGCGGGCTTAACGTTCTGGCCAGCCTGCGCTTTGACGACTACCGTTCCGTCACCACCAACTATCTGCAAAACGGTGACAAAGCCTGGGTATCGCAGGATCGCCTCACCAAACGACTGGGGGCGCTTTATGCCTTCGAAAATGGTCTCTCGCCGTTTATCAGCTATTCGGAAGGTTTCGCACCGGTATCGCCGCAGGGTACGCTGACCGCGAAAGACGTTAAGCCCACCACCAGTAAGCAGGTGGAGGGTGGGGTGAAATACCTGCTGGCGGAATATGCAACTACCTTCACCGCCTCGGTGTTTAACATTCGTCAGAAAAATGTGGTGACCAGCGATCCGGGCTTCCTCAACTACCGCCAGACCGGGGAAGTGGAATCGAAAGGCGCGGAGCTTTCCGCTATTAGTCGTCCAACGGATAACCTGACGCTGATTGCCAATTATGCCTACACCCACGCCATCAATACCGAAGATGACAAGTACCAGGGCAAACGACCGACGCAGGTCCCTGAGAACGCCTTTAATCTGTGGGGAGATTACACCTTTGACAGCACGCCGCTGAGAGGGTTAACGCTGGGGGCTGGTGCACGCTACACCGGGCCGATGGAGATCTCGCCAGCCAATGACGCAGGCAAGCTGGGCGGTACGACGCAGTACGATCTGGCGGCATCTTACCGCATGGGCGAACTGGCGCCATCGCTGGAGGGGCTGACGCTGAAAGCGAGCGCGCAGAACGTCACCAACAAAGAGACGCTCACCTGCTATGACGCGACCAACTGCTGGATAGGCCGCGACCGCACCTTCCAGGTCGGGGCGAGCTACAGCTTCTGAAAAAAGCCCAGTGGCGCTACCGCACTGAACAGTCCCCTCGCCCCTTTGGGGAGAGGGTTAGGGTGAGGGGCGCTACTGCGCCGCCTGTTTAGCAGGTGCAACATCATCGTTTGCCGCAGACTGATTCTCCGGTACGCTGTCGCACGGCTTCTCTTTCGGGCAGACCATGTCCAGCATCCTGAGCGTCACACCGTTACTCCAGCCGAAACCGTCCTGCAACGGATACTCACCGCCGCCACCGCCGGTACCTGTCGAAGAGACATCGTACTTCTCAACCAGTTTCTTCTCGCGATCGTAGGTATGCTGAACGTTTTTCAGGAAACGCCAGGTCACGTCCATCGCCACTTTCTGCTGACCATAGTTCTGCAACCCTTCCACCGCTACCCACTGCAACGGCGCCCAGCCGTTCGGCGCATCCCACTGCTGCCCGCTGTTGATGGTGGTGGTAGAAATACCGCCCGGTTTCAGCAGGCGCGATGATGCGGCTGCGGCCACTTTATCGGCGCGATCCTGTGATGCGGCCTTCACATACAGCGGGAAGAGGGCCGCGGCAGTCAGCTGATTACGCACCTTCCTGGTTTTCAGATCGTAATCCGCATACCAGCCCTCTTTATCGTTCCACAGGTGGCTCTCCATGGCTTTCTGACGTGCGGAGGCCAGCGCGTCATATTTACTTGCGCTTGCGGTATCCCCGTCTTCCTGGCTGGCACGGGCCAGCAGTTTTTCCATCTTAAACATCAGCGCATTCAGATCCACCGGCACGATGCTGGTGGTGCGGATGGTACCCAGCTTCTGGGGATCGTCCATCCAGCGGGAGCTGAAATCCCAGCCCGAGGCCGCGGCAGAGCGCAGATCACGGTAAATCTCGGTGGCCGGACGGTTAGGGTTATTTTTGGCGGTGGTCACGTCATCCAGCCACGACTCAGGGCGTGGCGTGTCCAGATCGTCCCAGTAGCGGTTGAGGAGGGAGCCGTCATCCAGCTTCACTACGCGTTTGTTTGCCTGACCAGGCTGGAGCCCATCAGCCCCCTCCATCCAGTAGGCATACTCCTTCTCCATCTGCGGACGGTATTTCTTCAACGCGTCGCTGTCATGCGTGGCCAACAGTTCCACCATCAAAGAAAAGAACGGCGGCTGAGAGCGGCTCAGGTAGTAACTGCGGTTACCGTTAGGGATATGGCCCCAGGTATCAAGCTCGTATGCGAAGTTGTCCACCATGTCGCCGATCTTATCCCAGTGGCCGCTCTCGGCCAGCCCCAGCATGGTGAAATAGCTGTCCCAGTAATAGACTTCGCGGAAGCGTCCTCCCGGCACGACATAGGGTTTTGGCAAAGGCAGGAGGGAGTCCCATTTGTTCGCTTTGTCGGTGGTGCGGGTCAGCACAGGCCACAGATCGTCTATGTGTTCGCGCAGGCTCTGGCCCTCAGGGGGAACATATTTCTCACCCTCCTTCGGCAGGATAAAGTTCATCTCCACGAAGTGACGCAGGTCAAAACCGGACTGGGTATGCTGCATCCGGTAATCCGCCAGGATCATCAGCGGGTCGCTTTTGGGAACGGCATCCGCGAAGGTTTTCTGATCCGGGAACAGTTTGGCGCTCTGAACGTCATTAAAGAGGGGGCCAAGAAGAATATCAGGTGAGCTTTGCTGGCTCGTTGGCTGGTCTTCAGCATAACCAAATGCGGTAACACCGAGTAGTGCGCCTGCCAACGCAAGGGGTAAAAAAGCGGGGCGTCGTGCGCGAGGTCTTATCATCGGTTCGTCTCCTGTCTTCGCTGAGCAGCGTGACCGCTGTTGTCAATTACCTGAAAACCTTAGACGAATATCGATAACTTCGCGTGTTGAATGTCCCATTTTTCGCATAACCAGATAATTCGGGTGCGCTTTCACTACACCAGGGTTGGATTACTTAATTTTTAACCACACCACGGAAAAGCCGGGTAAGCTTCATGCCACCCGGCTTAAGCCCTACAACCCTTTTTTATCCATCAGCACCGCCAAATCCACCAGACGGTTTGAGAAGCCCCACTCGTTGTCATACCACGACAGGATCTTCACCATATTCCCGCCAATCACCAGCGTTGAAAGCCCGTCGATAATGGATGAGCGCGGGTCGCCCTGATAATCACTGGAGACAAGCGGTTCATCGCTGTAGCCCAGGATGCCTTTCAGCGGCCCGCTACCGGCAGCCTGACGGAACGCGTCATTCACCTCTTCGGCGGTCACGTTGCGGCTCAGCGTCACCGTCAGATCGACGATCGACACCACTGGCACCGGCACGCGCAGGGAATACCCGGTGAGTTTACCGTCCAGTTCGGGGATTACTTTCCCGAGCGCTTTTGCCGCGCCGCTGGAATAAGGCACAATCGATAATGCTGCCGCACGCGCGCCGCGCAGATCTTTTTCTGGCTGGTCATGCAGCGCCTGGCTGTTGGTGTAGGCATGCGTGGTGTTCATCAGCCCGTGTTCAATGCCAAACTGCTGGTGCAGCACCTGCGCCGCTGGCGCCAGACCGTTAGTGGTGCAACTCCCGTTACTGACCACAAAATGCTGGGCCGGATCGTACAGCGTGTGGTTCACGCCCATTACCACCGTAAGATCATCATTTTTAGCCGGGGCGGAAATAATGACGCGTTTTGCGCCGCCGCTCGTGATATGCACCGCCGCTTTATCACGTTCGGTGAAGAAACCGGTGGCTTCGATTACCACCTCAACGTCAGCGTCTTTCCACGGAATGTTTGCCGGGTCGCGTTCACTGAATACGGTGATGCGTTGCCCGTCAACCTGTAGCGCGCCGTCCGCCGCTTCCACAGGTACCGGTAGCGTGCCAAGCAGAGAGTCATATTTCAGCAGATGGGCGAGGGTTTTACTGTCCGTCAGATCGTTAATGGCCACAATCTGGAGATCCGGATTGCCCAGCGCCGCGCGCAGGACATTACGTCCGATACGGCCGAAACCGTTAATACCGACCTTAACCATGATGCACTCCTTATCTGTGTTGTCTGGAGTTACTGTAGGTGTCAGGTCGGTTGGCGTAAATGACAAAAAAGGATCAGATTAGGCCATTCTGCGGCAGTGGAAACGCTGGCGATATTCGCCCGGCGTGAGATGAAGCTGCTTTTCAAAAACGCGGCGCAGGTTGATGCTGGTCCCAAACCCGCTTTTTTCGGCAATGACCTCAAGCGGATACGGGGTCTGCTCCAGAAGCTGTCGTGCGGCGGCCAGGCGGGCTTCGGTGACATAACGGGCCGGAGGTACACCGACGTCACGCGTGAACACGCGGGTGAAATTGCGCGGACTCATGGCGACCCGTTCGGCCAGCCTTTCGACGCACAAATCTGCGGTGAGGTTTTGCAGGATCCAGCTTTGCAGTTCGCTAACCGGTCCGGTCGCGCCGGACTGCTCCAGATTATAGCGGCTGAACTGTAGCTGGCCGCCAGGCCGACGCAGATACATCACCATATCCTGCGCCACGTTGCGGGCGAGGGTGAATCCGTAATCATCCTCTACCAGCGCCAGCGTCAGATCAAACCCGGAACTGACGCCGCCGGATGTCCAGACGGGACCATCCTGAACATAGAGCGGGCCGCCCTCAACGTTGACCGCAGGATAGCGGGTTTTCAACGTTTCCAGAAGCCGCCAGTGGGTCGTTGCCCGTCGCCCATCGAGCAGTCCGGCCTGTGCCAGCAGCAGGGCCCCGCCGCAGACAGAGGCGACGCGTCGTGCATGCGGCGCGGCCAGGTGCAGCCAGTCCACCACCGCAGTGCTTTCCTGCTCATTCATGCCACGGCCGGTGATGATAATCGTGTCCAGCGGCTCGCGCGGATCCAGCTCCGGCAGGCGATAGTCCGCCAGCAGATTTAAGCCGGACTGGCCATGGATCACCAGGTGAGGCTGGGTAGTGGCAATAATGATGCGGTAGCGGGGCTGCGCCAGACCGTCCGGGTGCAGACGGTTGGCCTGCATCAGAATGTCGGCTATACCGGCGGCTTCAAACAACATGCCACCATCAGGAACGATTATCAGGATCTTCTTCATGTCATGAAAAGTACCTTTCTTACAATATAAGTCAAGTGGAGGACGTTGACAGTTACCGAGCACGGTTCTGGTCAACCCCGATGCCGGCAACGGCACATATTTTGATACCCACTTAACCTGTTTTTACCGCTCGGCCTGTAAGCTATGGTGCGGGAAAGCAAAGAACTCATAACAAATTTTCATCATGTTTGTAATAAATCGTCGGAGTGGTGGAAAGCAAGCAATAGTGTAGTGACGGTAAAATGCCAAATGAAGTTCGCCTGTCGAAAGCAGCGTCTTTATTAATTACCTGGAAAGGGTGGGTTATATTTTGAGCAATGCCTTGGCGAGCAAGAGTGTAGTCAGGCTTAATTATTCATACGGCCCAGACGAGAGAAAATTATCTTAAGAAGGGGGAGAGCATAAAGTTAATTTGCGGCGTGAAATTAATTTTTTCACACTTACTCTGCTTTCTTATTTTGATGGGACATCGTCCTGAGTATTGACGATATGCTATCGATACAACAAATAATTCGTGTGAGATATATTCATATGCAACTGAAAAATTCTCCGTTCTACTAATTATGGTAGTGGCTGGAATAGTGGTATTACGTTAGTGATAATGGTTCTCTTTTGGATTTTTTTGTCTTTAAATCAGTTAATTGCGTGATTTCTCTATTTTTCAGATTAATCTCAGAGTGAGGCGAATGCCTCATGAATCAGCAGTAGCGAAAAAGGAAATATTGAAAAGGTGATAAGCTCATGTAAACTTGTTTACCGTTTGTCAAAATATGTCAGGATTACGCTGGGCCTTATTCTCGAAGGCTCGTGCGGTAGCTATGCCCAAATAATAGTAACGCCCCGGAAAAACCTGACTATTTTTAACAATAGCACCTAAGTCAAATTTTATCCCCTCTCTTCATCCTCTAAATATCGCTACGGAAAAGCATATGAAACTGCGTGTATTGTTATCACTTCTGTTTGTTATGGCGGTGGCGGGCTGTAAGGCGCCGCAAAAACCAGCGATCACCGATGATACGATTGTGACCAGCCAGGTTAATGGCATCACGCTGACGCACCGTCACGCTGTTACCCCTCCGGCGGAGTTCACTCAGGTGAATGAACCGTATCGCGCTATGTACCCGGCATCCCTGATGAGCCGTCCTGACTACGGTGGAAAAGTGATCCGTACGCTTGAGACCGGAAAAACTTACGTCGTGCTTGGGCAGGTTGAACATTTCTGGATGGCGCTGGCCGATGATGGGAGTGAACAGCTGATTGGTTACGTGCCGATGCGTGCCGTGATCAAGGCCGACCAGTACGAAGCCACCGTGCGTAAACAGGCACTGCGCCCTAAAGCGCGCAAGAAAACCACCTGTGTTGATGTCGATGGCAACAGCAAAGCCTGCAAAGACAGCGCGAACGGTACCTGGATCCTGAACTAAACGGGTTTCACGAGCATATTTTTATGAATAATAAAAATTTCCATCGGATGTGGTTCCCTTTTTTTGCGTTGATTCTCGCGCTGATCGGTGGTTGTACGTCGTCTTCACACAGCGACCCCTCCCGCTACAATCTTCAGTTTCAGGCTCATCCTCAAATCAATGATTCTGCACCGCTTAAGGTCAGAGTATTGCTGCTGAAATCCGATGCGGATTTCATGTCCAGCGACTTCTACTCCTTACAGAACAACGCGTCAGCCACGCTTGGCGCGAATCTGCTGAACAGCGATGTGTTCTTCCTGATGCCGGGCCAGCTTTCGAAAACCCTGAGCGGTCAAAGCTCACCGGAAGCGCGCTATATCGGCGTAATGGCGGAATACCAGGCACTGGACGGCAAAAAATGGCGCGTCTCACTTCCTTTGCCTGTTCCCGGCGAAAACGCGATTTACCAGTTCTGGAAATGGTCCGCAGATGAACTCCAGGCCAGCGTCTTCCTTGACGTAAATGGTATCCGGGTCATCAGCCAGTAACGCCCTTCATAACAGGAAAGAGATCATCATGACGAAAGCAGAAAAGGTCGTCTGGACCGAGGGCATGTTCCTGCGTCCCCACCATTTTCAGCGGACAGAAAGTTACCTCCTCAACCACGTTCGTGAGTGGGGGGCCTTGCAGCGTTCGTATCTCTGGGGCTTTCTCGACCTTGAGCTGGATGAAGCGATGCTTCGCCAGGGCTGTATTGCCCTGAGCTACTGTAGCGGTTTGCTCCCTGACGGCACCTTTTTCCAGGTGCGCAGCGACCGCAACGGTCCGGCCCCGCTAAAAATCCCCGATAATCTTACCAATGAAAAGGTGGTGCTTGCGCTGCCGGTTCGTCGCGGTGGACGTGAAGAGGTGATTTTCAGCGAGGAGCACTCTTCTCTGGCGCGTTTTATTACGTTTGAACAAGAGGTAGAAGACGACAACGCCATGTCGGTCGGGGAAGCGACGGTTCAGTTTGGCCGCCTGCGTCTGACCCTGATGCTGGAGAAAGATCTGACGGCAGAATGGACCGCCATCGGCGTGGCGTGCGTCGCTGAAAAGCGCAACGACAACCACGTGCGGCTGGATAACAGCTACATCCCGCCAATGCTGAACGCCAATAACAGCCCGCAGCTGTACGGCATGATCAATGACCTGCACGGCTTGCTGGTGCAGCGTAGCCAGCAGATCGGCGGCCGCCTGCGCCAGCCGGGGCGTTTCAATACGTCCGAGATGGTTGAGTTCACGCTTCTTTCGCTGATCAATCGCCACCTTGGCGACATCTCACATTTAAAAACGCTGCCGCTGCTTCACCCTGAAGCGCTCTGGCGAAGCTGGCTGCCGTTTGCCACGGAACTCGCCACCTGGACGCCGCAGCGTACCGCAGAGAGCGTACTGCCGGTATACGACCATGACGATCTCGCCCTTTGCTTCGGCAAACTGATGCTGATGCTGCGTCAGGGGCTGTCGCTGGTCATGGAAGATCATGCCATCCAGCTGCCGCTGCACGAACGCTCTCACGGTCTTAACATCGCCACCGTGCCGGAGACCAGCATGGTCCGCGAATTTGGCTTCGTGCTGGCGGTAAAAGCCAATGTCCCCGGCGAACACCTGCAAACCCATTTCCCTGCCCAGATGAAGGTTGCGCCAGTCTCGAAAATTCGCGATCTGGTTCAGCTCCAGCTGCCGGGCATCATGCTTCGGGCAATGCCCGTCGCGCCGCCGCAGATCCCGTGGCATGCAGGCTACAGCTATTTCGAGCTCGAGAGGGGCAGCGAACTGTGGCACGAGATGGACAAGTCTGGGGCATTCGCGCTGCATCTCGCAGGGGAATTCCCGGGTCTCGATATGGAGTTCTGGGCCATCCGTAGCCCGACAGAATAATAAAGCGAGCGCTTAATATGCAGGAACGACAGGATACCGGCAGTGATGCCCTGTTTACCGGAGCCAGTGGGAACAATCAGCTGGTGGCGGCCGCCAATCCGCTGCTCAATGCGATTCCGCAAATCCGTCATTCGGTTTCCCACGACGATCAGGTCGGGCTGCGCCAGCGCCTGATTGACGAAATTCGCCGTTTCGAGGTGCGATGCCAGCAGGCGGGCTTACCATATGAAGTGATTGTCGGCGCGCGCTACTGCCTCTGCACGGCGCTGGACGAAGCCGCCGCTCTGACCCCCTGGGGAAGCAGCGGCGTCTGGTCAAGCAATGGTCTGCTGGTGACGTTTCATAACGAAACCTGGGGTGGCGAGAAGTTTTTCCAGCTGCTGGCACGTCTTTCGCAGAATCCGCGCGAACACATTCTGCTGCTGGAGATGATCAACTACTGTCTGCTGCTCGGCTTTGAAGGCCGCTACCGCGTGCTGGACAATGGCCGGACCCAGCTTGAAACCATCAAACAGCGCCTGTGGCAGATGATCCGTGGCGTTCGCGGCAGCTACCCGCCGCCGCTCTCGCCGCACCCGGAAGATCGCCCCGTTCTGCGCAAGCTCTGGCGGCCGATGATTCCACTCTGGGCGTGCGTGGCGCTGGTCGGCTTTATCGCCTGCCTGTTCTATATCGTGCTGAACTGGCGTCTCGGTGATAACACCAGCCCGGTGCTGGCGAAAATTTACCAGTCCCAACTGCCGGAAACCACGATCCAGCAACCTGCGCGCCAGCTGCCGGCGGTACTGAACCTGCGCGGCTTCCTGAAACCGGAAATTGATGCCGGTCTGGTGGCCGTTAAGGATGAGGCGGATCGCAGCGTGGTGATCCTTAAAGGGGACGGACTCTTTGCCTCGGCCTCAACGGTGGTGCGCGATCGCTATGAGCCGGTCATCGACCGCATCGCCCAGGCGATGAATAACGTCAGCGGCAAAATTCTGGTGGTGGGGTACAGCGACAACGTGCCGATCCGCAGCGCACGCTTCGCCTCTAACTATGAACTCTCGCTTGAGCGCGCCCGTTCGGTGCAAAAACAGCTCCAGGGTAGCCTCTCGCAGCCTGAGCGCGTCAAAGCCGAAGGGCGGGGCGAGATCAACCCGGTAGCGCCTAACACGACGCCTGAAAATCGCGCCCGTAACCGCCGCGTGGAGATTACGCTGCTGGTATCGCCTGACAATACCCAGGCCGAGCTGAACGGATTGCCGCAAGGAAACTAAGGATGCTGACTACTCTACTTTCTATACTGACCAATCGCATTCTGTGGAGCTTCCTGGGCGTAACGGCACTCGCGGCGGTCATCTGGATGATTGGCCCGCTGTTGTCCATCGTGGACACCCGGCCCCTTGAATCAGAGCAGAACCGCGTCATCAGCATTGCGGTGGTCTACCTGATTTGGGCTCAGAGCCACATTCTGCCGCGGCTGTATAACGCCTGGCTGAACCGTAAGCTGATGGACAAGCTTAACGAAAATACCACCAGCCCGGAGGCGGCCGATCCGCAGAAACGTCTGAACAACGAGGAGCAGATCCTTGCTGGGCGTTTCGATGAAGCCGCCCAGATGCTGAAAAAAGCCCACTTCAGCAAAGCGGGACATGGCGCGCAGTGGACGCAGCGCTTCAGTACGCAGTACCTCTATCAGCTGCCGTGGTACGTCATTATTGGCGCGCCGGGTTCAGGTAAAACCACCGCGCTGGCCAACTCCGGGCTGCAATTCCCGCTGGCGGACCGCTTCGGTAAAACCGCGCTGCGCGGCATTGGCGGCACGCGCAACTGTGACTGGTGGTTTACCAACGAGGCGGTTCTGCTGGATACCGCGGGGCGCTACACCACTCAGGAGAGCGAGCAGGTTCAGGACGCCGGGGAGTGGCTGGAATTTATCAACCTGCTGCGTAAATACCGCCGTCGTCAGCCCATCAACGGCGTGATTATCACCATCAGCATTTCCGACCTGCTTTCGCAGTCCGCTGAGGCCTCCCGCCAGCAGGCGGTCAACCTGCGCCAGCGTCTCTCCGAGCTGCATGAACAGCTGGGTATTCGCTTCCCGGTGTATGTGATGGTGACCAAAGCGGATCTGCTTAAAGGCTTCCGCGCCTGGTTTGCGGATTACGACAAAGCCCAGCGCGATCAGATCTGGGGCTTTACGCTGCCGTGGGAGCAGACCAAACACGCCGATTACGACCTGATGGGCAACTTCCAGCAGGAATTTTCCCTGCTGCAACAGCGTCTGGATGCTGGCCTGCCGGAAACCATGCTTAAAGAGCATGACGCCAAAACCCGTGCGGAAGCCTATCTCTTCCCGCAGGAGTTCGCCGCGCTGCGTCCGCTGCTGGCAGACTACCTGAGCACGGTCTTTGCCCGCTCAAACTTCGAAACCGAATTTTCGCCGCGCGGCATCTACTTTGCCAGCGGCACCCAGGAAGGGATGCCGTTTGACCGCGTGATGGGCGAGCTGAACCGCGCGCTCTCCTTACCTGAAGGGGAGGAAAGCACGCGCTGGGATTCGGTAAGCAAAGAGGCGCCGATCCCGGGCGCGAAGGGCCAAAGCTTCTTCATTAAAAATCTGCTGCAAAACGTGATTTTTCAGGAAGCGGGCATCGCCGGGGAAAACCGCTGGTGGGAGCTGCGCAACCGCGCCGTGATGTGGTCCGGCTACGCGGCGCTGCTGGCCCTGCTGGTGATCCTGGGTGGTCTGTGGCTGACCAGCTACGCCAAAAATAAAGCTTATCTGGAAGAGGTAGATGCAAAAGTGCCGATGCTGGAGCAGCAGAGCAAGGCGCTGCAAAACCAGCCCCAGCGCGATCTGTTTGCGCTTCTGCCGCTGCTTAACAGCCTGGTGGATCTGCCGAAAAGCGATGCCTTCGACGTTAACAACCCGCCGGTTTCCCGCCGCATGGGGCTTTATCGCGGGGATGACGTCAGCGATGCCTCGCAGTCTCTGTATCAGAAGGCGCTGGATCAGATGCTGCTGCCTGCCGTGGCGATGCACATTACCACCTGGCTGCGCAACGACAACGGCAGCGACGTGGAGTACAGCTATGAGGCGCTGAAAGCCTATCAGATGCTCTACCAGCCTAAGCATTATGACGGTAAATTCCTGCACTCGTGGGTGATGCTTAACCTGCAACGCAACCTGCCGCAGAACGTGACGCAGGCGCAGCTTCAGGAGCTGGAATGGCACCTGACGCAGCTGCTGGAGCCAAAAATTCAGGCTTCACCGTATGCGCAGGATGAGGATCTGGTGGCCCGTGAAAGGGCGCTGATCAACCAGCAGCCGCTCTCAACACGTGTATATGGCCGCCTGAAACGTCTGCTGGAGCATGATGAGAACCTGAAGCCGGTTTCGCTTTCTGATCTCGGCGGCCCGCAGAGCGAGCTGGTGTTTTCGCGCAAAAGCGGCAAGCCGGTGAGTGAGGGCGTACCGGGCCTCTACACGCCGGACGGCTACTGGAAAAGCTTCAACGACCAGATCGACAGCGTGACCACTGCCCTGCACGAGGACGATGCCTGGGTACTGGGAGCGACCACTGCCCAGGAAGATAAACAGCAGATCGACAACGCCGTGCGTCAGCTCTACATGCGCGACTTTATCGTTAACTGGGATCGCTTTCTCGCTGATATTCAGCTCAACAACAGCGCCGATCTTTCCCAGCGTATCAACACCGCGCGCCTGCTTTCAGGCACCAATTCGCCGCTGCGCCGTCTGGTACTTAACCTGAGCAAGGTGCTGACCCTGTCGCGCACTGCGCCTGCGCCGGAAGATGCGCAGAAAACGGAAGACCAAAGCAACCGCGCCACCCGCACGCTGGAAGCGCTGTTCAGCAACGGTGACAATGCCCCGACGCAGGGCGCGGTTGTGACGCAGGCGCCTGAACAACTGGTGACCGACCACTATGCGCCGATGATTGAGCTGGCGCAGCCGCTGGAGAAGGGCGGTAAGACCATCGTCTTTGATGATTTTCTCAAGCAGGTTGACGAGCTTTATCGCTACCTGACCGCCGTTCAGGATGCGGCAAACAGCGGTATGCCTGCGCCGGGCGGCGATGCAATCAGCCGCCTGCAAGCCAGCGCGGGACGTCTGCCGGGCGGGCTGCAAACCATGTTCAGCAATATGGCCGTCGGCGCCAGCAGCGACACTCAGCGTCGCGATCTGGAGAACGTGCGTAAGCGCATTAACGTGGAAGTGGGTGGGTTCTGTCGTCAGGCGATTGCCGGGCGTTATCCGCTGGTGCGCAGCGCCAGCACTGAGGTGACGCCGGACGATCTCGCCCGCATGTTCGCGCCGGGCACCGGACTGATGGACACCTTTTTCCGCGACAACCTGACCAACAAGGTGGACACCACCCAGGCGAACTGGCGCTTTATGCCAGGCATCGACGGTAAAACGCTGCCGGGCAGTGAAGGGCTGCTGCGTCCGTTCCAGCAGGCGCAGTCTGTCCGCGATGCCTTCTTCGCAAACGGCGCGACCACGCCATCCTTCAAGGTGACGGTGCGCACCGTGCGTATGGACAATACCATTCTGAACCTGACGCTGGACGTGGACGGCCAACTGCTGCGCTACAGCCACGGTCCGCAGGCGGTGCAGATCATGACCTGGCCGGGGCCGGGCGGGACGAACCAGGTGCGTATGCAGCTCGGTCTGGCCAATGGCAGCACCGCAACGCTGGTGACCAACGGTTCCTGGGCGCTGAACCGCTTTTTCGACAAGGCGCGCACCAGCCCTGGCGCGGGTAGCCTGAGCCGTCAGGCCACCTTCAACGTCGACGGACATCAGGTCACGCTGGAGTTTGCCCCGAACAGCATCCGTAACCCGTTCCAGCTTCCCCGTTTCTCATGCCCATAACCGCAAGGACAGCCGTATGACGAATACCCCTGCGATGAACCGTTATAGCTGGTATGGCAAATTACCCAGCGCCGGAGATTTTTTGCAGCGTCGCTTTCCGGATACCCTGCAACGCCAGTGGTCGCACTGGTTTCAGGTCGGCCTGCTGGCCTGGCAACAGGAAGAGCAGCGCAGCGGTGAGCGCCCGTTTTCTAAAGCCCCGGTGTGGAACTTTGTCGTCCCGCCGATGCTTGGTAGCCAGATGATTCAAATGGGCTGCCTGCTGCCGGGCCGTGACAGCGTAGGCCGCCACTATCCGGTATGCCTGCAACTGAGTTTCACCCCGGCCGAGTGGTCATCCCGTCTGCTCGGGCAGGCTGAAAGCTGGTACCAGCAGCTTGGCCGTCTGGGGCTGCACGCGGTGCGTAACAGCTATTCTGCCTCCCAGTTGGATGAAATGCTGATGACCATCCCGGCGCCCCAGCCGGTTGAGCCGCAAAAGCGTTCCGACATTCTCGACGTGATTGGCTATGACGACGAGGGTCAGAGCACGCTGGGCTGGCCGCAGGCGGCGGAGTGTTTTGATCCGCTGCGCCAGACCAGCTACTGGTGGACAAACCGCTGCGACGGCTATCCGCTTTACACCCACGTCCACAGCGGAAACTTCACCGGGCAGCTCTTTACGCTGCTGTTCGATCCGGCAGGCGGCGCCCGTCCGGGCCGCCACGGTCTTTACCCGCCTATGTTTGAATAAGCAGGGATCTTATGAATATCGATGAATTTCTCGCGCCGATAAGCCCCGATAACCCCTGCGGTGAAAACCTGGAGTACGACGCTGATTTCCAGGCCATGGGGCAGGCCAGTCAGGGCAAAGCCGAACAGCAGTTTGGCGACACCATCATTCCGGCAGAGCCTGCCGACTGGAACACGGTGGAAAAACTCGCCACCAGCCTGCTGGGCCGCACCAAAGATCTTCGCGTCATGCTGGCGTTAACCCATGCCTGGACGCGTCGTCGCGGGCTGGCAGGTTACGCCGACGGGCTACTGCTGGTGCAGGAAGCCCTGTCCCGTTACTGGGAGCAACTTTACCCGCTGCTGGAAGAGTATGGCGAAACCGATCCGTTCTACCGCATTAACGCCCTCGCCGGGCTGAGCGATAAATCTGACCTGACGGTAGCGGTGCGTAACGCCTCACTGCTCCGCTCTAACGGCGATGAGATTTCGCTCCGTGACGCCCAGGCGCTGCTTGACGGCAGTAAAACAGAGTGTCCGGATTATCCGGGCGGTCGTCCACGATTAATAGATGAGCTGGCCCGGGGCGATCAGCCAGGCACCGAAGCGGTAATCGTGATCAACGAACGCCTGCTCGCCATCCGCGAACTGCTTACCGGCTATCTCGGGGAAAGTGGCGTACCGGAGATGGAACAGCTGCTGAAAACCGTCGGGCAAGTTTCGAGCGCCTGTCAGGTGACCGATATCAGCAAGTTGCTGCCGAACCGTGACGCGCAGGCTGAGCAGCAAGCCGAGCCGCAGCCGGTGACCGCGTCGCCCGTTCAGCAGGTGACGGACTGGCGCAGCGTGCAGGTGACCAGCCGCGCCGACGCGCAGCTGATGCTGGAAAAAGCGAAACAGTATTTTGCGCAGTACGAACCCAGCCACCCCGCACCGCTGATGATTGAACGGGTGCAGCGGCTGTCTGAACTCAACTTTATGGACATTATTCGCGACCTGGCGCCAGACGGCGTTAACCAACTGGAAAACATCTTTGGACGCCGCGAATGACGCGTCCTGGCATTATGACGACAGGCATGGAGTCTGCCGTTTCACCTTCACCGCGCATCTTTGATGGAGAACATCATGGCAATGAGTAACAGTGGACAGAAATTCATCGCACGCAACCGTGCTCCCCGCGTGCAGATCGAATACGACGTAGAGATCTACGGCGCAGAACGCAAAATTCAGCTGCCGTTTGTGATGGGCGTTATGGCCGATCTGGTTGGCAAGCCGGTGGAAAACCTGCCAGCCGTCGACGAGCGTAAGTTCCTGGAAATCGACATCGACAACTTCGACGAACGCATGAAGGCGCTGAAGCCGCGCGTGGCGTTCCAGGTGGATAACACCCTGACCGGCGAAGGTAAGCTCAACGTCGATCTGACCTTTGACAGCATGGACGACTTCCTGCCGGACGCGGTGGCCCGCAAGGTTGAGCCGCTGAACAAGCTGCTGGAAGCGCGCACCCAGCTCTCTAACCTGCTGACCTACATGGACGGCAAAAACGGCGCGGAAGAGCTGATCGCGAAAATCCTCCAGGATCCGACGCTGCTCAAATCCCTGAGCCAGATGCCAAAAAATGACGAAAGTGCGAAAGGTAGCGAGGAATAATCGATGAGCAACCAGACTCAACAACACGATCAGCAGGCGGGCCAGGCCTTCAGCCAGGACGAGTTCAGCGCGCTGCTGAATAAAGAGTTCCGCCCGAAAACCGATCAGGCGCGCTCTGCCGTAGAAAGCGCGGTAAAAACCCTGGCGCAGCAGGCGCTGGAAAACACCGTGACCTTCTCAAACGATACCTACCGCACCATTCAGAACCTGATTGCCGGTATTGACGAGCAGCTTTCACAGCAGGTGAACCAGATCATTCACCACGAGGAGTTCCAGAAGCTGGAGAGCGCCTGGCGCGGGCTGAGCTATCTGGTGAACAACACCGAAACCGACGAGATGCTGAAGATCCGCTTTATGAGCATCTCCAAGCAGGAGCTGGGCCGCACCCTGAAGCGCTACAAGGGCGTGGGCTGGGACCAGAGCCCGATCTTCAAAAAAATCTACGAGCAGGAGTACGGCCAGTTCGGTGGCGAGCCGTTTGGCTGCATCGTAGGCGACTACTACTTCGACCACAGCCCGCAGGACGTTGAGCTGCTGGGCGAGATGGCGCGCATCGGCTCTGCGGCCCACTGTCCGTTCATTACCGGCACCGCGCCGGGCGTGATGCAGATGGAGTCCTGGCAGGAGCTGGCTAACCCGCGCGACCTGACAAAAATCTTTCAGAACACCGAATACGCCGCCTGGCGTTCACTGCGTGAATCGGAAGATGCCCGTTATCTGGGCCTGGTCATGCCGCGCTTCCTGTCGCGTCTGCCGTACGGCATTCGCACCAATCCGGTCGACAGCTTTGACTTTGAAGAGCAGACCGACGGCGCGAACCACAACAGCTACTCCTGGGCGAACGCGGCTTACGCGATGGCCGCCAACATCAACCGTTCCTTCAAAGAGTACGGCTGGTGCACCTCGATTCGCGGCGTGGAGTCCGGCGGGGCGGTGGAAAACCTGCCGTGCCACACCTTCCCGAGCGATGACGGCGGCGTGGACATGAAATGCCCGACCGAGATCGCCATCAGCGATCGTCGTGAAGCCGAGCTGGCGAAAAACGGCTTTATGCCGCTGGTGCACCGTAAAAACTCCGACTTCGCCGCCTTCATCGGCGCGCAGTCTCTGCAAAAACCGGCCGAGTATCACGACCCGGATGCCACCGCTAACGCGCGCCTGGCCTCCCGTCTGCCTTACCTGTTTGCCTGCTGTCGTTTTGCTCACTACCTGAAGTGCATCGTGCGCGACAAAATCGGCTCCTTCCGCGAGCGCGAAGAGATGGAACGCTGGCTGAACGACTGGGTGATGAACTACGTGGACGGCGACCCGGCTAACTCCTCCCAGGAAACCAAGTCTCGCAAACCGCTGGCGGCTGCGGAAGTGCAGGTGCAGGAAATTGAAGACAACCCGGGCTACTACGCCGCGAAGTTCTTCCTGCGTCCACACTACCAGCTGGAAGGCCTGACCGTTTCCTTGCGTCTGGTATCTAAACTGCCGTCGCTGAAGACGAAGGACGCGTAATGATGATTGCCGGCCCGAAGGGGCCGGCAATTTGAGCGGAAGAGCTTAGCTTGTTTCTGTCAGTGAATAAGGATAGACGGTGAAACATATACTTTTGATCGCGACCAGTTTGCTGGCAGTTTCTACTCTCGCAAGCGCGGAGGCAGGAAATTACAAATACCCTCAAGCGGAAGCATTGCCTCAGGATGACACATCAAACTTCCAACGCGATCCGACGCTGTTAACAGGGTACGATTTAAATCTGAGTGCAGAGCGTTTTGCTAAAGCCTGGCTGTCGAAAACGAATGAACGTGAACGCATTAAGGCAAATATGTATCTTCTCGGCGTAGTCGACGCGTCTGAGGGCACTGCATGGTGCAAGGGCAGGCCTTTTTTGCCAAATACAATACATGAGTTTCTCTATTCTCGTTTTGCGAACTTATCGAAACAGAAAGGCGAGGAGCGCGCTTCAAAAATCATCATTGACGGCATGAAAGAATTACGCCCGTGCAAAAAAGGAGAGTGACAAATGAGACCATTATACGAACAACTTAAACGTCAGCATTACTCTTCAAATCACACACGCGCGGGTTTTGCCTCGGGTGAACAGGTTTTTTCAGAAATTGGCTACGATTATTCGACGATTATCAAGCAACAACCGGCATACGAAAATACCTGTGCGGTAAGAATGAGCCTGGCATTGTTAAAATGCAATGTTGAATTTACAGGGCGTTTACCCATAAAGACCGGTCCCTATAAGGGAAAAACAATCGAGCCTGGCGCAAAATTACTTGCCGATCAGCTTTATAAATCCCATGTGTTTGGCAAGGCAGAAATCTTTAAAGACCGCGAGGCTGGTGCACGCTCAATGTTGGGCCGAAAAGGTGTTGTTTTCTTCAATAAAATTGATGGGTATGGCGGTGGTCATATCGACCTTATCGAGCCTCTGAGTAATAATTCGTTTATATGTAACTCCGATTGCTTTCCGTACTGTCAGGAAATCTGGTTTTGGGAATTAAAATAATTATATTCAGGTGTTTAAAGACCGTATTTCTTTTGCTCACTTGCTTATCTTTTTCTGCTCGCGGTGACAACCCTTACGTTGATTTTTATCAGCAGCAAACATACCGGCAGGTGGTAAAAGATTTGGTCCTGGCGCGCTGCCTTGCGCAGGTTGCAGATAAAGGCAGTCAATTTTCTGCTGATGCGGCCCGCAGTGCGAGTGCATTTATTGAGTGGATGCCGTTTGATGCTGAAAACGGTACTGACAAAGTTAACGCCATTATTGGGAAGTATAAAAACCAAATTAATGGTTTCCACTCGGAGCGTAAACCTGATGTAAAAGGCGTAACCTTAAATTGTCTACGTCTTTATCATAGCGACGAACTGAATAAACTGGTTCCGCAGCTCATCATTGGCGATCCTGATCGTACCTGGATTCAGGATAATCCGCCGTAGTAAAAGACTTCACATTCTTTCCGTTCATTCAGGGGGAATGTAAGACTGTCAAATGACACGGGTCGTTTGATATGAGGCAGAGGTAAAATATGGACGGTTTTATTCAGCCCCATGCTTTCCTGTTTGCCATATAAGGGCTTTTTCGAAAGCAATATTGTTCATCCACGAAGAGTAGATATTATGGCTATTGATATGTTTCTGAAGGTCGAGGGTGTTACGGGCGAATCTAAAGATTCTAACCACACCGGCTGGACTGATATTACCTCCTTCTCCTGGGGCGCGTCCCAGCCGGGTAATATGAGCGTTGGTGGCGGCGGCGGTGCCGGTAAGGTTAACTTTAACGATCTGCACGTTAACGCTCTGATCGACAAATCCACTACAGCAATCCTGAAACACTGCGCAAGCGGTAAGCACCTGACCAAAGTTGAACTGTCCGTCTGCAAAGCGGGTGGTCAGCAGGTTGAATATACCCGCATCACCCTGGAAGACGTTCTCGTGACTTCCGTTCAGTACACCGGTGCCGACAACGGCGATACCGTTGGCGTGACCTATGCATTCCAGGCTGCGAAAGTGAAACAGCAGTACTGGGAGCAGACCACTGCCGGTGGTAAAGGTGCTGAAAGCAGCGCTGGCTGGAACATCAAAGAAAACAAAGAAGCGTAACAGGAGTGGGCCCGAAAGGGCTCACTTTATCCTGTGCTTTTTTAAAAGGGAAAATACTTATGCGTCCTGCTTTTGGTGCCGCCTGGAACAGATTCAGAGAAGTTAATGTCAATGTCGAGACGGTGGGTAAATTATTGGGTGGAAAAGTCCAGCACAATATCGAAGCCGGAATTTTTCAAAATGCATGCCCCATTCGTATGAGCTACGTTTTAAATTATTGTGGCGTTCCAATTCCCGCCAACAGTAGATATGCGACGGTTACGGGGAGTGATAAAAAACGTTACATGTATCGCGTAAAGGATATGATTGCTTTTCTGCCAACTGTACTGGGTAATGCAGATCTGACGGTGACGTCTCCAACACCAGGCCAATTTGCAGGTAAGCAAGGCATTATCATCTTTACCGGTCATGGCTGGAGCGATGCCACTGGACATGTCACGCTCTGGAATGGGAATATTTGCTCCGATGATTGCCATTTTCTGGGTTCTCCCGGTAATGGTTCGTTTATTCCTGGCAGCGCTACGCTCTGGAGCCTGAAATGAAACATTTACTCGCTTTCGTGCTGGCGTTGAATACCTCATATACCTTCGCCCAAACTCTGCCGGACGTTAATACCTTTTCTCAGCAACAGATTTTTGAAAACTGGGTGCAAAATCGCTGTTTCGGAAAGATTGCGGATAGTACGACACTGAAAAATGATGCAAAGGCAAGCGCCGCAGCATGGCTGGAAGCCAGTAACCTGCCTGCCGAGAATTTCGAAAAGGCCGACGAGGTTATTAACACCTTACTGAAACAGAAGCTAGGTGGTACAGCACCGGTAAACTATGAGGTTTTAAAGTGCAGCCTAATTTCCCATAGCGATGCGATTCGCCAACTCAGTGTGCAAAAATAAATCTTCTGCAAAAGCTAAAAAATTAAAAAGAATACAAGGAGTTTCCATGGCAAGTCCGTCAAACGTTGCTCCAGGTTACTGTGTTGTTCAGCAACCCGGCACTCTGGATTTTCAGGCAAGACAGCTATTTGGCAATGTGCGCAATGAAAAATCCGAGTATTTTATGCAATTGAATAAAGACACTGCGTGGCTCAAGCCTGGACAAATATTAATTGTCGCTGATCCACGTAGCGATAATCAAACACAGCAGATTAATAGTTTAGCCATTGCGAAAAAGAAGGTAACCAACGCGCTTGCGACTTTGGACGTGGCCACTGCTGAATTTTTGAAAAATAATTATGATAATATAAAAGCTATAACAGGCTGGGGCGATACAATCGTCGGTGGTGTGAGTGGTGCTGGTGAGTCATATTTTAAGCAAATAGAAAATATTTTAATTAAAATTGAAGCTACCTATCAAAATCAGTACAGAACACAAGGTGCGCTTTTCGGCCAACAGTTTTATGCTGAGCGCAATGCGCTTTTCGCACAATTGAAACCCTTGTTAAATAAAATAACTAAAAAACAGCTTAAGTTTAAAGATAATGCGGATCTTAAGAGAGCATTAGGGCTTTCCACGAAATCAATTGTCCATGAATGGAGTACTGTTGGGATTGGCGCAATCCCAGGTTACTCAACATATATTGACAGAACTGCCAAAATCACCTCTTATCTGAAAGCAGGCGGATGGGTTGCTTTAGGTTTTTCTTTTGTTAACACGTCTAACGAAGTTTATCATGCCTGCACCACTGGAAGAGAAAATGAGTGCAGCAGGGTTGCAGTGACTGAATATAGCAAATTTGGAGGCGGTGTCGCTGGTGCTGCATTAGGCTCATCCCTGGCGGCTCCCATTTGTCTTGCATTAGGTGTACCCACAGCGGGGACAGGAACACTCATCTGTGGTTTAGTGGTTGGTGCAGTCGGGGCTGCGGGTGGAACACAAATCGGTGGGTTTGCAGGAGAACAGCTCAATAACTTAATTTTTAGCGGAGAATAAAGTGATTTTTAATAATATTTACTCTGCTGTTATTATATGTCTTTTTGCTGCCTTTATAATCTTGGTTATTTCATTTTATATAGACTATCGGAAAAAACATCGCCAGGTTAACCAAATATATTCGATATTCACAAATCAACAGTTGCTCAAAAAAGAAGATTAGCAAACCTGGCAAAATCTTGGATTCTGGGGGTTTGGTTTTCTCACCACAATTTTATCACGGATCTTACAGGGTAAGCGTGTGAGACTCACTGAGTGTCGTTGGCTTGAGCCACAGTCGTGCAATGAAATTTTGTCTGCCTTTGAGTTATCATGGGTTAAGTCTTACAGAAGAAAAATCATTATTGCCACTATTATATTTTTAGTGCTGTTAATTCTTTCCATCGTTAATAATATGTAATCCTATTCTGAAATTTAAATGATGCCTTTCTGAATTAACCCCCAAACCCCGCCGTTCTCACCCCCGAGAGCGGCAGCGTTTGAGCGCTAATCATACCAGCAGGAATACGCCATGCGATTCACGATTATTTCTACGAAACCCGGTCATCAGCCGCCGCAAAGCAGCTGTGATTTTTATGCCCCGGGCGGCACCATTGGGCGCGGTACGGATAACAATCTGGTGCTGCCGGATAATGACCGCACCATCTCGCGTTTGCAGGCCATCGTTCACGTCGACGCCAGTGGCGAATGCCGCGTCACGAACCGCGGCAGCGTTACCCGCGTGGTACTGAATGATATCCCGCTGGAGCGTGGGCGTCAGGTTGAGCTTCAGGATGGGGATATTCTCGGTATTGATGATTATCGCATTGAAGTCAGCGAACTCATTCATGACACCCAGCCCGTAAGCCGCATGGCGGCCAGCATGCAGCAGGCGCGCCCAGCGGCGACACCTGCTCCGGCGGCACAACCGAAACCGGCCAGCGCCGCGCCGCGCGGAAAAGCTGAACCTACGGCCGTGCCGTCGGAAATCTGGGACAGCCTGATGCAGGAGTTCTCCATCTCCGACAGCATCTCCAGCAACCGGGCAAAGCCACAGCCCGCGGCCTCCCACGACCCGTTCTCCCAGCCTGCGGCCCCGGAGCGGAATGCCGAAGACCCGCTGGCGATGTTCAACGATGCCGATCCGTCGCTTGAACGTAAAAACGTGGACCCGGACACGCTGTTCAGCGATGAAGCGTTGTTTAAAAAAGAGAGCATCTTTGACGATGTCACCCCTTCAACGCTGGTACTGCCGGACGAAAGCAAACCTGCCCAGCCAAAGGAAGAGGCGTCGGATGAACTCGATCCGTTAGCCCTGTTTGGCGGGTCGGCGAGCGCGCCTGCCGCGCGTCACGATGACCCCCTTGGCCTGATGGGCGGCGCGCCGTTAACCCATCCGGATGAAATCGTGGCTGATAAGCCGGAGCCAAAGCCTGAAGCGCAAGCCGCACAGGAAGAGGATGCGCTGGCCAGTTCACCGCTGTTCGATCCGGAACCGACTGAACCACAGGACGCGCCGCGCGCGGAAGAAGAGCCCGCGCGTCCCGATTACGCTGGCTTCACCATGCCAACGCCGCAGGCCGTGGCGCGCAGCAACGCGCAGGCACCGAAAGGCCGCCTGCGTATCGACCCAGTTAAAAACGCTGCATCGCCTGCTGCCTCAGCGCAGACCGGCGAGCGGGGCGAGGTGCTTCAGGGCGAACTGCTGGAGGCGCTGCTGGAGGGCATGGGCCTGAGCGAAATGCAGCCGGTGCCGCAGTTTGACCGGGAAAATATGCGTCAGCTGGGGCAGATCCTGGGCATGTTCTCGCAGGGAACCGTGGCGCTGCTCTCCTCGCGCTCCATTCTCAAGCGCGGGGTGAAGGCCGATATGACCATGGTGCTTGACGATGCCAACAACCCGTTCAAGCTGCTGCCAACCGGTAAAACGGTCCTGATCCAGATGTTCGGCACGCCGATGCCGGGCTTTATGCCGCCGACCAACTCGGTGCGTGATGCGCTGATCGATCTGCAGGCGCACCAGCTGGGGATGATCTCCGGTATCCGCGCCATTATCGCCGCCATGCTGCAATCCTTTAACCCGGAACAGCTGGAAGAGCAGGCGAAACAGAACGGAATGACGTCGCGCCTGGCGCTGCCGGGCAGCCGTAAAGCCGCGCTGTGGGATTATTTTGTTCGCAGCTATGGCGAGACGGCGGGCGAGATTGAGGACGACTTCCACACCCTGTTTGGCGAAGCCTTCCTCCATGCCTATGACATGGAGGTCAATCAGTACAAAGACTCACAAAGCGGATCCGAAGAAAAATGAATATCGCAACGGCTTCTCTCTCCCGCCAGGGGACGCGCGCCAGCAACCAGGATCAGACGGGAGAAACCATCGGGGAACGTTCAGCCTGCTTTGTCGGCTGTGACGGCATTGCGGGCCTGCCGGGCGGCGAGGTGGCCGCTGAGCTGGCCCGCAATAGCATTATTTCCCGCTTTGATGGCGACAAGCACCTGAATGCTCAGCATATTCGTGACTACGTCCAAACGGCGAACCGTACCATCCTCAGCGAACAACAGGCGGTGCAGGACTATCGCCGGATGGGCACCACGCTGGTCAGCCTGTTTATCGACAGGGATTACCGTCTGGCCTACTGGGCGCACGCCGGTGACAGCCGCCTGTACCTGTTTCGTCGCGGCTGGCTGTGGCACGTCACCACCGACCACAGCCTGGTGCAGCAGATGAAAGATGCCGGGCATCAGACCGACGATCTCAACAGCAACCTGCTGTATCTGGCGCTGGGTATTGAGAATGGCGGACCGGAAGCGAGCTACAGCGATGTCGTGCAGGTTGAAGACGGTGATGCGTTTTTACTCTGCACCGACGGTTTCTGGCACGGCGTCAGCGAAGAGCAGATGAAACAGTCGCTGCACATGGTCAATACGCCACAAGAGTGGCTGACCTTGATGAACCAAATCATTCAAAAGAATGCTGAACAGGAGGGCAAAGCTCAGGATAACTATACCGCCGTGGCGGTGTGGATGGGCAACCCTCAGGACACCACTTTGCTGCATACGCTCTCTGACGCAGCACAATTTCTTCCCTGCGGAACTGATTAGACACACAAGGATTGATATGAAACTTTGGCTATCGGGTTTGGCTCTTCTGACGGTGGCGACCACCGCACAGGCTGAAAACTTCCGCATCGTGCAGTCTCCTGCGCAGAAGCTGGATATCTGGATCGACAACATTAAAGATAACACACCGCAAAGCTGGTGTAAGGCGGACGTGGCGCTGCGTATCGTGGCGAACGGCAAGAAAGAGGTTTCGGTGCTGGAAAACTTCGTGCCGCGCCTTGGCTCGCTGCTGGAGCACCAGTGTAGCAAACTGAATACCCTGAACTGGACGCTTAACGATCCGGAAGGCACGACGCTTGCCCGGGGCACAGCGGCTAAAGCGCAGGACTGGGCGCTGGTGGTGAAACAGCAGGAAACGGCGGCGGCAACGACTACCACCACCACCTCAGGCGCGCTGCTACCGCCTGACCAGAATCCGGAGACGCACACCGTGGCGGCAGATCGTACGCCATGGCAGGAGTTCACCCTTCAGGACGGTTGCCACCTGCGCACCTTCTGGGAGGGCGGTTCCTCCGCGCCAGCGCTGTTTATTCCCGATTCCGACACCACTCGCTGCGGTAACGGCAGCTGGCTCAGCGGCCACACCGTGGTGACGCAGAATCGTAACGGGACGCAGAAAGCGATTCCGGTCACCTACATTCACGGCTTCCCGGTGATGGGACTGAACAACGCGGTCGATCCTGAAAAGGCGCTGATCACCTCCGTTAACAAAGAGCGCATGGTCTTCAGCACCCCGAACAGCGACCAGAGCTGGATGATCCTACCGTACGACAGCACCCTGAACGGCTGGAAGAGCAACGGCACGGTGGCGGTGGAAATCACCCGTGAGATCGCCAGCGACGACGCCAGACTCCAGGCGCGTATCGCAGAGGTGAAGAAGATCTGGAGCGCATGGATTACACCGGGCGCGGAGCTGAACGTTGTTCTGATTGACACGCTGCGTCCGCAGCTACGCGATCCGGCTGTGGGCGCCTGGCGCGCGGCGAATTAAGGAGGGGCTATGAATACGCTTTATCAACGTCTGGCGGGTGAGTCGATTAGCGACGCGCTGCTTCGCCTGGAAGCCGAAATCAAAGCTCGTCCGGCGGATGCCGATCTGCGCGCCGCGTTTGTGCAGTTTCTGATCCTCAGCGGCAACTGGGCGCGCGCCCTGACCCAGCTGAAAAGCTGGCTGGCGCTGAAGCCGCAGGCAAAACCAACCGTAACGCTGCTGGAGCAGGCCATTCAGGGTGAACAGCAGCGGGCGCGCGTGTTCGCGGGAGAGGTACGACCGGCAATGCCCGAGGCGCAGTGGCCGTGGCTGACCACGTTAGCCCAGGCGCTGACCGAAAGCGCAGGGCATGCGCAAACGCTGCGCCTGGCGGCACTCGAACAGGCCCCGGCAAGCCGCGGGCAGGTCACGCTGGAGAATGAAGAGAGCCACACCTTTGAATGGCTGATGGACGGCGATGCCCGTCTGGGGCCGGTGTGTGAAACCCTGGTCAACGGCCGCTATTTCTGGGTGCCGTTCTGCGCCATCGACACGATCCGTTTTCAGGCTCCGGCCAGCGTGACCGATCTGGTGTGGCGTCATGCTCTGGTCCGCCTCACGGACGGCACCGAGCAGGTGTGTCAGATCCCGGCGCGTTATCCGTTTGCTGACGGAGCGCCAGACAGCGTTAAGCTGGGGCGCACCACCGAGTGGCTTCCACTCGACGATGACGGCACCCTGTATGAAGGCATGGGGCAGAAAGCCTGGCTGAGCGAGCAAAGCGAAAGCCCGCTGCTCACCCTGAGCCTGGTGACGTTCGCCGCGGATGGCGCGGATGAGTAATCCCGCTGGCGAAGGCGATCTGCTGCGCAGAGGCTGGCAGGCCCGCAGCAGGCAGGAGAAAGTGGGGGCACGCGACAAAATGCAGCCGTCACTGCTGGATCGCCTGACGGATAACGATCCGGAAAAAAAACGCGAGTCCGCCAACAGTAATCTGATTACCCACGCCGCGCTGCGTCGTAACGTCCTGCGGGATTTACAGTGGTTGTTTAACACCATTAACCACGATGCCTCCAGCGATCTGAGTGGTCTGACGCAGGTGAGCCGTTCTGTCGTTAACTTTGGCGTCGCGCCGCTGGCGGGGAAAAGAATGTCCGATATCGAATGGCACGACATTCAGCGCAAGCTCACCGAAGCGATTATTAACTTTGAACCGCGGATCCTGCCGCAGGGGCTTCAGGTTCGCTGCGTGTCCGATACCTCCTCATTAGATCTGCACAACGTGCTGTCTATCGAAATCAAAGGCCGCCTGTGGTGCGTACCGTATCCGCTGGAGTTTCTCTTTCGCACCGACGTCGATCTTGAGAACGGCCATTTTGAACTGAAGGATGCGGGGTAATTATGGAAAGCAAACTGCTCGAATATTACAACCGTGAACTGGCCTATCTGCGCGAGATGGGCGCGGAGTTCGCCGAACGCTACCCAAAAGTGGCGGGGCGGCTCGGCATGCGCGGCATCGAAGTGGCGGATCCGTACATCGAGCGCCTGATGGAAGGTTTCGCCTTCCTGACCTCCCGCGTGCAGATGAAAATGGACGCCGAATTTCCACGCTTTTCACAGCGTATGCTGGAGATGATTGCGCCAAATTACCTGGCGCCTACGCCGTCGATGGCGATCGCTGAGATTCAGCCCGACAGCAGCCGGGGCGACCTGAGCAAAGGCTTTATTGTGCCGCGCGGCACCATGATGGACAGCCTGGCGCTGAAAAAAACCGGCGTTACGTGCAGCTATACCACGGCGCACGAGGTCAACCTGCTGCCGTTAAAAATTGAGCGGATCGAGCTGGGCGGCGTTCCCGCCGATCTGCCGCTGGCCCAGCTCGGCCTGAGCCAGCGGGGGATCAGCAGCGCTTTACGGATCCGCATTGCCTGCGATGGCCCGCAGCATCTTGGGCATCTGGACTTTGACCGCCTGGAGTTCTTCTTAAGCGGCCCGGACATCGAGGCTCTGAAGCTGCTGGAGCTGGTGATGGAGCACCACGCAGGTATTGTCTGCCAGACGGTCAGCAAGCAGCCCCAGCGCCAGCTGCTGTCGTCTGACGCCCTGCGTCAGGAAGGCTTTGATGCGGATCAAGCGCTGCTCCCGGACGATCTGCGTAACTTCGACGGCTATCGCCTGTTGCAGGAGTACTTTGCGTTCCCGGCGCGTTTTCGCTTCATCAGCCTGAGCGGGCTGGGCAAGCTGATCCAGCGCTGCGAAGACGAAAAAGCGTTTGATATCTTCATTCTGCTCGACAAAAGCGACGATCAGCTGGAGCGCGTGGTGGATGCCAGCCACATGGCGCTGCACTGTACGCCGGTGATCAACCTGTTCCCGAAAGTGGCGGCCCGGCAGAAGCTGAGCGAAAGCCAGCATGAATACCATCTGGTGGTGGATAACATCCGCCCGCTGGATTATGAAATTTATGCTGTGAAAAAAATCTATGCCAGTGCGGATGGTCAGCGGGACGTCCAGACGTTTCGTCCGTTCTGGAGTACCTGGAGCGGAGACGCGGGCAACTACGGCGCCTATTTTTCCCTGCGCCGTGAACAGCGCGTCCTCTCTGAACACGCGCTGCGCTACGGCACACGCACGGGCTATATCGGCTCGGAGGTCTTCGTCTCGCTGGTGGATGCGCAGCACGCGCCGTGGCAGGAGAATTTGCGCTACATTTCCGCCGAGGTGCTGTGTACCAGCCGCGACCTGCCGCTGATGCTCCAGCAGGAGCTTGGGCAGTTTATTATGGCCGACTCCATGCCGGTGAAGGCGTTAACCCTGCGTAAAGGCCCGACGCCGCCGCGTCCGGCGCTGGCGGAAGGGTTCAGTACCTGGCGGCTCATCAGCCAGCTGCAAATGAACTACCTCAGCCTGATGGACAGCGAAAACGAAGAGGGCGCTGCCGCGCTGCGTCAGCTGTTAGGGCTGTACGCTAACCTCGCCGAGACGCCGGTTGCCCGTCAGGTGGATGGCGTTCGTCACTGCGTGCTGGAGCCGGTGCACCGCCGCGTGCCTGAACCCGGCCCGGTGGTGTTCGCCCGCGGGATCGGCATCACTCTGACGGTGGACGAACGCGCCTTTTCCGGTGCCAGCCCGTGGCTTTTCGGCAGCGTGCTGGAACGCCTTTTTGCCCGCCTGGTCTCCATCAACAGCTTTACGGAGTTCACGCTCAAGAGCCAGCAGCGCGGCGAAATTGGCTACTGGGCGCCGCGCATGGGTAAAAGGGCGCTGGTATGAGTGAAGTTGCCCCAGCAACGCTGCGCGTGCATCGCCTGACGCCGCTGCCCGATGCGTTCTGGCGCGGAGTGCGCGAGACGCCGTGGCGCTACGATCTGTTCCAGCTGTTAAGACGCATTGATGCCCAGGGCGGTGAACGTTACCCGCTGGGGCGCGCGCCGCTGCCTAAATTTGAGCCGCTGCGTATTGGTCAGCAGCCTTCAATGGGGTTTGCGCCGTCAACGGTTGCCGAGGTCCGGCAGCGGGAAGAGAACGGACTGCATGAGGTTTCCATTCTGAGCTTCGGCCTGTTTGGTCCTAACGGCCCGCTGCCGGTGCACATGACCGAGTATGCCCGCGAGCGTATTCATCATCATCAGGATCACAGCCTCAGCGCGTTTGCCGACCTCTTTCACCACCGCCTGACGCTGCTGTTTTACCGCGCCTGGGCGGACGCGCAGCCTGCCGTTTCACTGGATCGCGACGACAACAGGCGCTTCGAAGGGTATCTTGCATCGCTGATTGGCATGGGTCAGCCCGGCCAGATGTCGAAAGGCAGCCTGAGCCCGCATGCCCGCTTTACTCACGCCGGGCACCTGACCCGCCACGGGCGGGACCCGGAAGGGCTGGAGAAGATCCTGCGCAACTATTTCAACATTCCGGTCAGGTTGGTGGCCAATGTACCGCAGTGGATGCCGCTCTCAACGCGGGAGCAGGCACAGCTGGGTGAGGGGCGTCGCCTGCCGCGCATGGGGGAGTCCGCTTTTC
This sequence comes from Enterobacter sp. 301B, assembly GCF_003850715.1. Classification (NCBI taxonomy): domain Bacteria; kingdom Pseudomonadati; phylum Pseudomonadota; class Gammaproteobacteria; order Enterobacterales; family Enterobacteriaceae; genus Enterobacter; species Enterobacter sp. 301B. The sequence goes on along the minus strand of NZ_PQTC01000006.1, from coordinate 118,974 downwards.
TTGGCATTGCGGTACGCGACGTGCAGCATAAATTTCGTCTTGAGATTGGCCCGTTGAGCGCAGACGAATACAACCGTTTTCTGCCGGGCGAAGGGTGGGTCACCGAGCTACGCGACTGGGTGCGACAGTACGCCGGGGTGGAATTTGAATGGGAAACACGGGTGATCCTGCGCGCCGATGCGGTGCAGGGCGCCACGCTCGGCAGCGCCGGGCGATTAGGGTACAACACCTGGCTGGGCCTTCAGCCTCAGCCTGTTCCGCGTGGCGATCTGGTGTATCGCGCAGAGCGATAATCCTTCCGTATACCGAATCATTGTTAATGGAAACTAACATGTCAGAAATTAGCCGTGCCGTGCTTTTCGGCAAACTGGATACGCTGTTATTTACCTCTCTGGAAAGCGCGACTGCCTTCTGTAAGCTGCGCGGCAACCCGTACGTTGAGCTGGTGCACTGGCTGCATCAGCTGATGCAGCAGCAGGATGGCGATCTGCAACAGGTCATCCGTCACTTCGCCCTTGATGAACAGCAGCTGACGCGCGATATCGTGGCGGCGCTGGATGCCCTGCCGCGTGGTGCAAGTTCCGTCTCTGACCTTTCCGAGCATATCGACAGCGCCGTCGAGCGCGCCTGGGTCTACGGCTCGCTGAAGTTTGGCGTCAGCCGCATCCGCGGCGGCCATTTGTTGATCGGCATACTGAAAACGTGGAATCTGGCTAACGTGCTGAAAAGTATTTCGGCGCAGTTCACCCGTCTTAACGTCGAGGTGCTGATCGAGCAGTTCGACGCTATTTGCGCCAGCAGCAAAGAGAGCCAGCAGGCCGCCGCTGCTGCGGACGCAGCTGCCGGGGCAGTACCGGCTGCGCAGGGCACGCTGGCGCAGTATGGTCAGGATCTGACGGCGCGCGCCCGGGATGGGAAAATTGACCCGGTGGTGGGGCGCGATGAAGAGATCCGCCAGATGGTCGATATTCTGATGCGTCGTCGCCAGAACAACCCCCTGCTGACCGGGGAAGCTGGCGTCGGGAAAACGGCAGTGGTGGAAGGGCTGGCGCTGCGTATCGCTGACGGCGACGTGCCTGAGCCGCTGCAAAACGTTCAGCTGTGGCTGCTGGATATCGGCATGCTTCAGGCCGGAGCGGGCATGAAAGGGGAATTTGAGGCGCGCCTCCAGGCGCTGATTAACGAGGTGCAGTCCAGCGCCACGCCGATTATTCTGTTTATCGATGAGATCCACACCCTGATTGGCGCTGGCGGCCAGCAGGGCACCGGCGATGCCGCTAACCTGCTCAAGCCTGCCCTGGCGCGTGGGCAACTGCGCACCATCGGCGCGACCACCTGGGCGGAATACAAAAAATACATTGAGAAAGATCCGGCGCTGACCCGCCGTTTCCAGACCGTACAGGTTCACGAGCCGGATGAAGCGAAAGCTGTATTGATGCTGCGCAGCACCGTGTCGCCGCTGGAAACTCATCATCAGGTTTTACTCCTCGACGAAGCGGTCAGCGCGGCGGTGAAACTGTCGCATCGCTATATTCCTGCGCGTCAGCTGCCGGATAAAGCGGTGGCGCTGCTGGATACCGCCTGCGCGCGCGTGGCCGTCAGCCAGAGCGCGCCGCCTGCCCAGCTGGAAGACTGCCTGCGTCATCTGGCGGCCCTGGACGTGGAGCTGGAGATTGCCGAACGTGAAGCGCGCGTGGGGGCGGGCGATCCGGCGCGCGTGGCGACATTAAGCGCCGAACGTGACGCGTTCGAAACCCAACGCGAGGCCCTGGCTCGTCGCTGGGAAGAAGAGCGCACGCGGGTGCAGGAAATTATCCGTCTGCGTGCCGCACTGTTTGCGGCGAGTGATGAGGATACGGCTGAACTGCGCGGCCAGCTGGCAGAACAGCAGCAGGCGCTGAAGACCTTACAGGGTGACGAACCGCTGCTGTTTGCCGCGGTCGATGAAAACGTGGTGGCTGCGGTGGTTTCGGACTGGACCGGGATCCCGCTGGGCCGGATGGTGAAAAATGAGATCGACGCGGTGCTGAACCTGGCTGATACGCTGAACCAGCGGGTTATTGGTCAGCGTCACGGTCTGGATCTGATTGCCCGTCGGGTAAAAACCTCGCGGGCGAAGCTTGACGATCCGAACAAACCGGTCGGCGTATTTATGCTCTGCGGGCCGTCCGGCGTGGGCAAAACCGAAACCGCGCTGGCGCTGGCGGAGTCGCTTTACGGCGGCGAGCAGAACGTCATTACCATCAACATGAGTGAATTCCAGGAAGCGCACACCGTTTCGACGTTAAAAGGTGCGCCTCCGGGCTATGTGGGCTATGGTGAAGGCGGCGTCTTAACCGAGGCCGTGCGCCGCCGTCCCTACAGCGTGGTGTTGCTGGACGAAATTGAAAAAGCGCACCCGGACGTGCACGAGATCTTCTTCCAGGTCTTCGACAAGGGCTGGATGGAGGACGGCGAAGGGCGTCACATTGATTTCCGTAACACCATTATTATTCTGACCTCTAACGTCGGCACCGAGCTGATCGCAGCCATGTGCGCCGACCCGGAACTGATGCCGGATCCTGACGCGTTAAGCGGCGCCCTGCGCCAGCCGCTGCTGGAGGTGTTTCCGCCTGCGCTGCTGGGCCGCCTGCTGGTGGTGCCGTATTACCCTCTGAGCGACGAGATGTTGGGGCAGATTGTGCGTCTTCAGCTCAGGCGCATTCAGCGTCGTCTGGAAGAGAATCACAATATTATTTCTGAATTTGACGACAGCGTGGTCGAACAGATTGTTCAGCGCTGTACCGAGGTTGAGTCGGGCGGGCGTATGGTGGATGCGATTCTGACCAATACGTTGCTGCCTCAGATGAGCCAGATTTTACTTACCGCCAGCCGCAGCGACGAGCAGTACCGACGTCTGCATGTCACCTGCGAGCAGGGCGAGTTCCACTGTCAGTTTGCCGCGTAATAATCATCAAGAGAACTGTAAAAGATGACGGATAATGATAACAATCGGACTGTCCCAAACGCGCTCCCGGTCGGGTACCGTTTCAATGAGTTTGAGATAAAAGAGGTGATTGGCGGCGGCGGATTCGGCATCGTCTATCGCGCCTGGGATCACCAGCTCGAACGCACTATCGCTATCAAAGAGTTTATGCCTTCCTCCCTCGCCGTGCGCGGCGAGGATATGACGCTGGTGCTGCGCAGCGAGCGCTTCGGCAAAGCGTTTTCTGCCGGTCTGAACAGCTTCATCCAGGAAGCCCGCCTGCTGGCGCGCTTTAACCACCCGAACCTGCTGCACGTGCTGCGCTTCTGGGTGCAAAACGACACGGCCTATATGGGGACGCTGTTTTACAGTGGCACCACGCTGTCGCGTCTGCGCGAAGAGAAACCGGAGCTGATTAACGAGGCGTGGATCCGCCGCATGCTGCCAATGCTCTTCGGCGCCATCAAAACGATCCACGATGAGGGCTACCTGCACCGCGACATCTCGCTGGATAACATTCAGATTCAGGATAACGGCCTGCCGGTGCTGCTCGATTTCGGATCGGCGCGCCGCACCATCGGTAATCTCTCGGATGAGACGGAAACCATGCTGCGTCCGGGGTTCGCGCCTATCGAGCAGTATACCGACGACAATGAAAGCGAGCAGGGGCCGTGGACGGATATCTACGCGCTCGGCGCCGTATTGCGCACCCTCATCGTCGGCTCTCCGCCACCGGTCAGCGTGGTGCGTTCGATTCAGGACACCTGCAAACCACTGGTGGAGCTGATGCCGCAGGGGTATTCCATTCCGCTGCTTCAGGCCATCGACAAGGCGCTGGCGCTGCATATGGAAGACCGACCGCAATCCATCGAAGAGTTTGCGGCGCTGATCGAGATGCCCGTCGCCGGTATCGACGAGGTGCTGACCGCGAAGAAGACCGGCACGATGCTGGTGCCGGTGGAAGAGGAGACATCTGCTTCCGCGCTGGACTGGCGACGTTACAAGCTTCCGGGGCTGGTGGCCGCGGGCGTGCTGGTTGGGGTGGTTGCCGGTGCGATGCTGTTCGGCGGCGGCAGCCACGAAACGCCAGCGCAGACGGCGCAAACCCCTGCCGTGAGCCCTCCGGCTGAAACCTCCGCCGCAGCGGAAACCAGACCGGCAACGGCCGACGTGAGCGAGCCGGTAGCGCCACCTGCTACGGCGCAGCAGAGTGCGTCGCCTGTCGACGCCAGCCCGGTCGCGCTGGTCTATATCCGCATGCTTGATGGCGAGACGCTGAAGGTGAACGGCGAGCCGAAAGCGCTGCGTCCGGGGAATAACGGTTACGCATCGCTGAAACTGCCTGCGGGCGAGACCCGCATTGAACTGGAAGGCAATGGAAGAACGCGTACCCAGACGCTGGATATTGCGAAGCCAGGCACCTGGCTGGTGAATCCGTAAGCCTGCGGGTAACAGGACGGAGCGAATGTATAACATCAAGTTTGTCTATCTGTTCCACGAGAACGTCTCGCCAGCGCTGTTTGCGAAAATAATCCGCCCGTCCGTTGCCGGACAGTGGATTATGTCGGTTCCCGACCATTCGCTGCGCTCGTTCTTCACGCGCTACGATCTGCTGCGCACGATCACCGGTGCGAATCCTTATCAGTCCGGGCGCGATACCCGCACGCTGATCGCGCAGGATTTAGAGATGGGCAGAGTGGTTGCCATTGACGAAAGTTTTCGTGACTGGTCATCAGTAACGGAAATTTTTTATATCAACGCCAAAGGGCAACTCCAGGCTGCCTCGCTGGTCGGCCTGGGCTGGTATCCGGTGAGTACGATTGTTGACCGCTACGAAACCATGGTGAGAACGTACGGATCTCGCCCTGCGCCAACGGTACTGCCAAAACAGGTAGTGAAATCTAAAACGGCACAGGTGCCGGATGAACCTACTCCCGGCAAGGACGGTAAAACCTATGCCGGGCAGCTTCAGAATATGACCAAAGCAGAACGCTGGCAGGCGCGTAAGGATCTGATTGCGAAGGGGAGCAATAGCCTTTATCCGGATGCCCAGATCGCCGCGAAACGTCTGGCGGCGAATAATATCGCGGTGGAAAAAGCGAAGCTTGCGGAAAATATTTATAAGACCGTGAACCCGCTGGAAACCACACCGGGCGTGCCGGAGGGATGGACAGATATCAGTAATGACGATGCGCTGTTAGGAAAGTTCGGGCTGAACAAATCCATGCTCTTTGACGATGATACGTCCCCCAATTTTCTGGCGCGCGTCTATCAACCGAAGCCGGAAGTGTTTGGTGCAGATATGAACCCCACGCTGGTATTCAGGGGATCGCGCGAGCCTGGTTTCGCCTCTCTGTCTGAGAATGTCTCCTCTCTACTGACCAAAGGGGAACTGGCGCCGGTGGTAAACGGGGCTGACTGGTCGAATAACTTCTCACAGGGCATGGGTATGGCTTCAGATTATTATAAAAAGGCCGTGAGTATCGGTAAGGAGCTGGCAAGGTCAGGGCAGAATATTGATATTGCCGGTCATTCCCTTGGCGGTGGTCTCGCCTCTGCAACCTCTATGGGCAGCGGGAAAGCGGGGTGGACGTTTAACGCCGCCGGCCTCAATGCCGGAACCGTAGAAAAATACGGCGGTAAGATATTAGGCAGTACGGATAATATCCAGGCGTATCGGGTTGAAGGTGAACTGCTGACGAAGATTCAGGAAGTTAACCCCTGGGAAGATCTGAAAATGATGAAAGGGCATGTCCCTTCGTGGATCCTCAAAGAGGAAATCTCTGCGCTGAGCCCTAATGCTGCCGGAATACCCCATGTTCTTCCCGGTGGAACCGGAAGCGCGCTGGACCGCCACGGAATTAATCAAGCGATTGATTGCATAGAGCAACAGAAGGATGAGGATATTTCGATAATCGGGAGTCGATTGTGAAAAAAGGGTTGATGGCTTTTGTCGCGTTATGTTTTTTATTCATGATTCAGGGGTGTAAGCAGGATATGGACCTTAATCCACAGGACTACTTCAGCGGCCAGCAGCTTGAACTGGCGAAAGCGATTGAGGAAGGCGACGTCGATGCGGTGAAGACGCTTGCGCCAGACAGCGACCTTAATCAACCAGGAAAGCAGGATATGACCCTGCTTTTCTGGGCCCTTGGCAACGCAATTAATGATAAAAAAACGTCGAGCCATTTAAAGGTGATTACGTTGCTAGTTAAGGATGGCGCAGATCCGCTCCAGCCTCGACCGCAGGGAAAAAGCAGTCCTGCTGAATTTGCCCTAAAGGGAGACAGTGCGGACTGGATCGACGCGATGTTGGACGGTGGCCTCTCACCCAACGTGAAAGATAAGGTTTTCCACGAACCGATCGTCTTCCAGTCGCTTAAAGCGAAAAATACAGAGACGCTGGAAGCCATGCTCGATCGCGGTGCTGACGTCAACTCAACCAACTCACTGGATAAAACGCTGGTGTTTGATGCGCTGGATAACCAGTCATACGATCATGTCTTGTTGCTGCTCGATCGGGGAGCGGATCCGTCAATTAAGGCCAAAAATGGCTGGTCGATGAGCAATGCGCTCGCGGACGCGCTGAATGGACTTGACCGAGGCAGTGAGCAATACGAGAAATTAAACGAAATAAAAGAGAAGCTCATCCAGAAGGGGGGCGAATGGCCACCCGCGCCGGTTAAGTGATTGCTCAACTGTCATGAACGCCAGAGATAAGGTTTTCGTTTTCTGGGGATGCATGGATGCCCTGGCCATTGTGCTCTATTGTGCCCAGTCCGTGCGACATGACAGGATCCCTTTTATTTCCGATATACACGCCTTCAGTACGGTTGTGAACACGCTGTCTGCTGGTGGGTATAGCGCTCTGGTTATTCTTTTCTTTATTCTCGATTTCTTGTTGTTACTCTCTTTTATTGCCTCAGCATGGTGCTTCTTCGCCCGGAATTTATACGCGAGCAGACTGGCGCTCTACCAGGAAATACTGCGTCTGGTTGGATTTCGCTACTCAGTTTCCCTTTTCCCCATGGTGTTAAGTTTCACGGGCGTGATGAATGTCTGGCTAAATGGATTTTTACTCATTTTGTCAGAGTTTCTGAAAATCTATTCCCTGTGGATTTATAAATATGAAGGGGAAAGGCCCCCGGTTAAAGAGTAAGACGGCCAATAACCAGAACATTCACGTTTAAAAAAGCATTTCGTTAAAAATATTCTCAGCATAAACCATTACGGAATAAAGATTATGCTCAACCGAATTACCGTTCAGCTCCCGGTTGAGGGGCTGCTTTTCTGGAAACTCTCCGGCCGCGAGGCGATGTCCGAGTCGTTCGCGCTGACGTTGACCCTGCTCGGCACGGATGCACGCCTTGACCGCAGCAGGCTGCTGGGTCAGCCGGTCACGGTGACCATCCCCACCCAGAACCTGCTTACCCCCCGCTATATCAACGGCAAGGTGACGCGCGTGGCGGTGAGCGCCGTGGAGCTGACGGGCACCCGCTATGCGGTCTACCAGCTGACGGTGGAGCCGGACCTGTGGCCGATGAAGCGCGACCGTAACCTGCGGATTTTCCAGGGCCAGACGGTACCACAGATTGTCAAAACCCTGCTGGGTGAGCATCAGGTTAACCTTGAAGACAAACTCACCGGCAGCTACCGGGTGTGGGACTACTGCGTGCAGTATCAGGAGTCGAGCCTGGACTTCATCAGCCGCCTGATGGAGCTGGAGGGGATTGCGTATCACTTCAGCCACGAGGCGGACAAGCACACCCTGGTACTGACCGACGCCGCGACGCAGCATCAGCCGTTCAGCGGCTATGAGGTCATTCCTTACCATCAGACGCCGTCCGGCGGCAGTACGGATGAAGAGGGCATCAGCCAGTGGGCGCTGGAGGACAGCGTGACGCCGGGGATTTACAGCCTCGATGATTACGACTTTCGCAAGCCGAACGCGTGGCTGTTCCAGGCGCAGCAGAACCCGGCGTCACCGAAACCGGGCAGCATCGACGTGTACGACTGGCCGGGCCGCTTTGTGGAGACAGGCCATGCGGAGTTCTACGCCCGTATCCGTCAGGAGCGCTGGCAGGTGGAGCATCAGCAGATTCAGGCGACGGCCACGGCGGCGGGCATTGCGCCGGGCCACATCTTTACCCTGACCAACGCGCCGTTCTTCAGCGACAACGGTGAGTATCTGGTGACGGCGGCGGGTTACCACTTCGAGGAGAACCGATACGCGAGCGGCGAGGGGGAAACCATTCACCGCACCGATTTCACCGTTATCCCGGCGGCGGTGTCGTACCGTCCGGCGCAGAGCACGGCGTGGCCGCGGACCTACGGCCCGCAGACGGCGAAAGTCGTGGGGCCGCAGGGGGAGAGTATCTGGACGGACAAATATGGCCGCGTGAAGGTGAAGTTCCACTGGGACCGTCTGGCGAAGGGTGACGACACCAGTTCCTGCTGGGTGCGTGTCTCCAGCGCCTGGGCGGGCCAGGGCTACGGCGGGGTGCAGATCCCGCGCGTCGGCGATGAGGTGGTGGTGGACTTTATCAACGGTGACCCGGACCGACCGATTATCACCGGCCGCGTGTATAACGAAGCCAGCATGCCGCCGTGGGCGCTGCCGGCTGCGGCAACGCAGATGGGCTTTATGAGCCGGACAAAAGACGGTTCCGTGGACAACGCCAACGCCCTGCGCTTTGAGGACAAGGCGGGCGCAGAGCAGGTGTGGATCCAGGCTGAGCGTAATATGGACACCAGCGTTAAGAATGATGAAACGCACAGCGTTGGTGGCGCGCGCAGCCATTACGTGAAGAAAAATGAGCTGCATCGTGTTGAAGCGAACCAGATCCAGGCCGTGAAAGGCGGAACCGAGATCCTGACGGGAAAAGGCAAGCTGGATGCAGCGGTAGAGCAGTATGTCATTGCTTCCGGGACGAAGCTGCGGCTGGTCTCGGGTGAGAGTGCTATTGAGCTTAACGCTAACGGCAAAATTAACCTGATTGGCAAAGAATTTAACTTTTTCGTTGAGGGGGATGGGTATATCACCACGGGCGGTAAGCTGCACCTGAATACCTCGGGAACCAAGCCGGGCACAACGGCACCGGGATCGGGGCATAAAGGGGATATTGATGCGGCGGTGCAGGAGAAGTTTTCTCCTAATAAAAGTGCTAAGAATCCGGCTCCCGCAGTTTCAGCGCCAGCAGCATCCAGACCAAAACCAACAACAAAATTTGCAGCAGCTCCACCATTAAAAGGGAGTTACGTTTATCAAAATAATTCCTACAACTCTGATGTGATGCCCTTCAGTGAAGATGTAGTTAAGGAAATCAATAAGTCACCAACGCTTCAGACACAATTAAAAGATCTAAAAGATAAAGGGTGGGCTATTCAGCCGGGAGCCGCAGGAGGGGGGAGTTACGCTGATACAAATAACAAATTGATTGTCATGGACCCTGAACACATGGAGGATACAGCCACAACTGTGCAAACTCTGGCACATGAGGCAGGGCATGCAACTTATCCTGTTGCGGTAGATTCTTCGAGTAAGGAAAACTTCATCAACAGCCAGCTTATGGATGAAGGTGGAGCAACGCTGAATAACATTAAAATACAACGCGAGATCCTTGCAAACGGCGGTATTGATATTGATATAGCGGGAAGTGCCGAAAACCTAAAAGCATATAATTCTGCATATGATAAAATGGTGAGCGGTGAGTTATCTCGCATTGATGCAGCCAAAGCAATAGGAAAAGTGTATGGTAAAGGCGAAATAGCCTCAGGGACAAATTTAAATTATAATGATTACTATGGAGGATTCTATGGAAAGTAGGATGATTAAAGCTACATTCCTCATTGTTCTTCCACTATTTTCAGCATTTACCTATGCAGGGCATAATAAAATGAATCAAGATTCGTTGTGGCAAATGATCAAAGAAATGAAATCAGTGTGGGGTAAACAAGTTGAGGATGTCAGTAAACTGTTTAACCAACCGCTGATTAATAATACACAGGAGAAAGAAGACCGTTATACTTCAGCTCCCTTTACGTTAACTGATGGCACACGGATCAGCGATGTGGATGTTCGTTTATGGGGAAATGGCGATAACAGCGTATCTTTGATTTCTTTCGTAATTAATCATCCATGTATTACTCTTGAACAAGTCAAATCTCATTTTCCAGATCTGAAATTGTCTAATATCCCTCGCGGAAACACGCCGGGACAATCAGTTGGATATCGCACTCCTACCGATGAACGCGGGCTGGCATGGGCATTTAGCTTTCCAGTTCTGAATCAGGAATGCCTGAGCAGGGTAGTTATGTCACGCTACGAACATTAAGTTGCGAGGCAACTTTACGGGCTGTGAAAGAAGATAATTATCAAACGGCCAATAATATCGCTGCCCCTAAAGTTTTTGCGGAAAAAAAGAAAGTGCTAACGTTGTAATGATCTTGTCCCTCTGAGTCGCTAAGCAGTAATTAATATTGGCTGTATAAACTTTAGCGCTTTTAATCTTATTTTTCTAATATCATCCCGAGTTCACTTATGAAATACACCCTCCAGGAAGGTTCGTTTTCCCTTTTCCCTGCTGCCTGGCAGGATAACAGCATGAACATTATTCGCGATGACGAAAGCGGGTTATCTGTAGTGGTCAGCCGCGGCGTCATCCCGGATGGTAGCGATTACGAACAAGAGTTCCACCGTCAGTGGGAAGTCCTGCGCCCTCAGATGGGGGAGATCGCCCAGAGCGAATTTCAGCACGTAAAAGCCGGGCCAGACGGAAACATTAGCGGACTGGAAGTTGAGACCACCTTTGACCGTAACGGCCAGCGCCTGTGGCAAAAACAGCTGGCCGTGCAGACGCCGGGCAAACCGGTACTGATGATTTTTACCCTCTCGGCCTTAAAAGCCTTTACGGAAGAGGACGAGGCGCGCTGGAGCGCACTGAAGCAAAGTCTGACGCTAAACGACAACCGGAATGTGTAAGGCATGAGCGATAACAACGCGGCCCGTAAGGGCGACGAGATTATTCACTCCAGCATTTTTGCTGATATAACCAGCATTGTGGCGGAAGGTGCCGCCTATGCGGTGATTGGCGCGGCGGTGGGGGCAGCAGCTACCGTGGCGGCGCCACTGCTGGGAGCCGGGGCGGCAGCCGCAGGCGTGGCGGCGATCGGATCCAGCTGTCTGCTGAGCGGCATTATTGGGGGTGTCCTGGCGAACGTTGCGGGGATCACCGACGATATCAGCAACGCCGCTGAAGGGCTGGGCAACGCGCTTTTCCCGCCGTCGCCTGCGGGTAAGATCACTACCGGTTCCAGCAACGTTCTTACCAATGCGATCCCCGCTGCACGCGCAGCCGGGACCTTGACGCCTGCCGATACTCCTTCCCCTGAGCCGCAGTCTCCGGGCAGCTTTGCCGACTACGCGGGCATGCTGCTTGCCGCTGCCGGACAGTTCGGCAGCGAAATGTGGCAGCCGAGCGTGGCCTCTGCCGCTGCCGGGACCTCGCCGCTGGAAGAAGACAAGGTGGCGTGCGAGAAACACTCCGGGCCGCAGTATCTGGCGGAAGGCTCGAAAAGCGTCTTTATCAACGGGCAGCCCGCGGTGCGTGCAAAAGATCGCACCACCTGCGAAGGCACCGTTTCCGACGACGTCTCCCCGAACGTGATCATCGGCGGCGACACCCTCACAGTTCGCGATATTAAAAGCGGCAAAACGCCGGGCCTGGCGCTGGGGATGATTGCGCTCTCCCTGCTGCGCGGGCGTCCGGGCAAGATCCTGAAAAACATGCCCTGCGCGCTGGCTGCTGCCGGTGGCGGGATGCTGGCTGATATGGCCGTCAACGCCGTGTTCGGCTCCTCGCACCCGGTTCACGCCGCTACCGGCGTGAAGGTGCTGAATGACGACGACGAACTCGATTTCTCGCTGCCGGGGCGCTTTCCGCTACGCTGGCAACGCAGCTACAACAGCCTGACCACCCGCGAAGGGCTGTTTGGTCTGGGCTGGGCTACCACCTTTGACAGCTATCTGACGCTGGAAGAAAACAACGCCACCTGGTTCGATGAAACCGGGCGCGAGCTGAGCTTTGAACTGCCGCCGGTCGACCGCGCGTTTTACAGCATCAGCGAAGGCATTATCATCCGCCGCAATGAGAGCGGCGACGTGGCGATTGCCGACGATGACGGCGCGGTGTGGCGTCTGTATAAACCGACCCGCGCCAACCCAGCCATCCTGCGCCTGGCCTCCCTCAGCGACGAGTACGGCAACGCGTTGCTGACAGAATGGGATGAACACGGGCGGCTGGTCGGTCTGCACGATGAGCCGCGGGCGATCGACGTCACTCTGCGTTATGAAAATGAACGTTTCCCGCAGCGCGTTACCTCGGCGAGCCATTTTGACGGCAACCAGACATGGCCGCTGATGCAGTGGGGGTATGACGCGCGCGGCCAGCTGGCCAGCGCAACGGATGCCTCCGGCGTGGTTACCCGTGAATACCGTTATAACGATGATGGCCTGATGGTCTGGCACCGTCTGCCGGGCGGGCTGGAGAGCGAATACCGCTGGCAAAAATTCGACCACTGGCGCGTGGTGGAAAACCGCACCAGCACCGGCGACGGCTGTCGCTTTAGCTACGATTTAGCCGCCGGGCTGACGACCGTCGATCACTACGACGGTCAGACGCGAAAGCATTACTGGAACGCGCAAAACCTGATTGTTCGCTACGTTGACGAGCGCGGTGAGAACTGGCGCTACGAGTGGGATGACAACGAACTCCTCACGCGTCGCATCGATCCGCTGGGTAATGCCGTTACCTTCGTCTATGACGAGATGGGCAACCGGGTGCAGGAGATCGACGCCGACGGCAATACCCGCACCACCACCTGGCTGGAGCACCGTGCGCTTCCGGCGTCCATCATCGAAGCCGACGGTAGCGCCACCCGGTTCCTGTATGACGAACATCACGGGCTGAAACGCGTGGTGGATCCGATGGGGCAGACCACGCTGCTGCGTCGGGACGAGTTTGGTCAGGTTGTGGAAGAAGTCGATGCCGCCGGGAACAGCCGTTACCAGGAGTACAACGAGGCCGGGCAGATGGTGCGTGCGACGGACTGTTCGGGCCGTGTGACACAATACCGTTATCATCCGCTGGGCTGGCTGGTGGCTGAGATAAGCGCCGACGGCGAAGAGACGCGTTACCGCTACGACGCCGCGGGGCGTCCGGTGCAGCTCGATCGCCCGGAAGGGTGGACGGAATCTCTCAAATGGAACGAACGTGGCCTGCCGGTGAAGCATGCGGGCGCCGACGGGAAAGAGAGCGAGTTCAGATACGACGAGGCAGGGCGCTTAACCGCCACCCGTAATACGCAGGGTGAAGAGGTGCGCCGCCGCTGGGACAGCCGCGGGCGTCTGATTGCCCTGGAAAACGAAAACGGCGAAGCGTATCAGTTCCGCTGGGGCGCAGACTCGCTGCTGCTGGAAGAGGTGGGGCTGGATGGCGTGGCCTCGCAGTATCGCTACGATGCCTGCGGGCGTACGATAGCGCGCACCTTTGCCGCCGGACATCCGGAGGCCATTACCCATTCCTTCGCCTGGAGCGCGAGCGGCCAGCTGGTCGCCCGCACCACGCCGGAGGGGCAGACGCGCTACCACTACACCCCGTCCGGCCTTCTGAGCCGGATTGGACTGCATCCTGCGCTTTCAGCCGATGCCTGGAGCGCCGAAGCCGAGCAGGAGCTTGTGTTTGAGTATGACGCGCCTGGACGCGTCACGCGCGAAACGGGCGAACACGGAGAGCTGGCGTGGGAGTATGACGCCCTCGGTAACCGCACCTCCGTCACGCTGCCCGATGGCCGGGAGCTGAAACAATTCTATTACGGTAGCGGGCATCTGCTCAGCATTGCCCTTGATAAGCTGTCGGTCTCCGACTTTACCCGCGACGAACTCCATCGTGAAACCAGCCGTACGCAGGGGCTGCTGACCACCCGCAGCGAATACGACCGCCTTGGCCGACTGCATCGCCGGGACGTTTTTACCGGCAATGCCCAGCGCCCGTCGCCGCGCCGCTGGTCCCGCCGCTGGGATTACGACTATCGCAATAATCTTGTCCGCGAAGAGCGGGACGATAACCCGTTCAGCTGGTACCGCTGGCAGTACGACAGCGCAGGGCGCCTGCTCGTTCAGGACGGCACGCTGCCCGGTCAGGAGCAGTGGCGCTGGGATGCGGCCGGTAACCCGCTTGAGGGGGCTGCTGAGAAAGTCACGCACAACCGCCTGACGCAGCTGAACGGCATTCGCTGGTGCTATGACATCCATGGCCGCACCGTGGAGAAGGATAACGGCCAGACCCGCTGGCACTACCGCTACGACGGCGAGCACCGCCTGACGGAGGTCATCAGCCAGCCGCGGGACCGCAACAGGCCGCAGACGCAGGTCAGCTTCCGCTATGACCCGCTCGGGCGACGCATCAGCAAAACGCGCCGCCAGATGCTGGGCGGGCAGCCAACCGGCAAGCCGGTCACCACGCGGTTTGTCTGGGAAGGGTTCCGGCTGTTGCAGGAGGTGCACGGGGACGTGCCGCTGACCTACGTCTACAGCGATCAGGACAGCTACGATCCGCTGGCACGAATTGACGGCGTTGATGCCCCGGAAATCTTCTGGTTCCACTGTCAGCCCAACGGCACACCGGAGCGGATGACTGATAGCGAAGGGCAGGTGCGCTGGGAAGGGGTGAACAGCGCCTGGGGCAAACTGCTGCGGGAAAGCGAAACGCAGGTATCAGGATATTCTCAGAACCTGCGCATGCAGGGGCAATACCTGGACCGTGAGACAGGGCTGCACTACAATCTGTTCCGGTATTACGACCCGGACTGCGGACGGTTTACGCAGCAGGACCCGATAGGGCTGGCGGGGGGAATAAACCTTTACCAGTATGCGCCGAATGCGCTGGGGTGGGTGGATCCGTGGGGGTTATCGTGCAGAAATAGCTGGAATGATTTCCAGAATAAAACAAAAGGGGTTTTCTCAAGTAGGGCTTGGGCAGCAAAGGCGTATAATTCTTTAAAAGGCACGACGAAGCCCAATCGGCCAAACCCAACGAACTATCTAGACCCTTCTTATGTTAAGCAACATCTTGCTTTATTTAATGATGGTATTTCTAAAATTGCATGGGGAGTGAATAGAGCTGAGATTGGCCCTCCATCTGGTCATTTTGTGATGCCAAAATCAGTTGCTGATAACATTATTAAGAAAGCTGGCGGAGATGTCGGGAAGTTAGAGAAAATGTTAGGATTAGACCCTGGAGATCTTGGCGATTCACCGGTCCGAATAGATATCCTTAAACCTCAAGGGCTTAGGATGCCTTCAGGCAACGAGGGAGGGGCTAATGATTTTTGGGTTCCTGGAGGTAAGACGTCAGGAGGGATCCCTGAAGCCGTAATAGATCAAACGCCTGTCGGTGATGCTTTGATTACACCGATTATAAACAAATAGAGGTACGAAAAATGAGTGAAGTTATTTTTACTGGTTTTGGCATTGACATAATTAAAAGAGATAATGAATATTTTATCCGATATGATGCTGGAACTATTGCTATGATTGATAAAGAGTCGAAAATTACATCCGAAGAAGCATTGAAAGCACAAAGAAGTGAAAGAGATGCTTATGAAGTTATTGTTGCCACTCAGACTAGAGAAGGGAAAAATAAGCCCTTTTTTTCAAAGGATTAATAGTTTTATGCAGGGGGGATATTTTACAGCCAAAAAATCAGGAGTTGTATAATTGATAGCGTTGAAATTGTAGCTTACTATATTCTATAGTTGTAATTAATTAATATTTTAAAATAGTTATTGTTTTATTTTGTACGTAACTATTGTTGTATAGTTAATTTCATTGCTAAACTCGGTGACAAACCGCTCGTTTTTATTTATATAGCATAATTACAACGAATTTTTTACTCAATTAGCATTTGTCAACTTCAGTTATGGGGGCATCCTTGCGTAATAATCGCTATCTTTATGGTCAATCAATCCTCAAAGAGAAGATATGTACATAGCAACAAAAACGATAGAAGAATATGAAAAATAGTCTTTTTTACATAATGAGGCATAGATATAGTCAACATGTTGACCTACTGATTTCACATCGTCAAATATTGCTACGATCACGAGACTATGATGAAAAACTGAGCCAGTGGGGTAAAGGTAATGTATCTCAAGGCGCTGTGATTCATAAAGATTATGTTATTTTTGATCCTTTACCTGAGGACGCATTTGGAGCAAACGTAAATATTAAAATAGAAAATACTTTTAATTTAGATGAAAATGCTCAACGCTGCATTGTAGTGCCATTTTTTATTACAGATAAAAATAAGCTTCAGGTGGCTTCTGCGACAGAGAAATTTGACATAAACATAAATGTAACCAACAAAACGTATTCGCTCTATTATGAGATTTGTGAAGGGGATGAAATTTATTACAATTTCACTCTTGTGCCGGAAAAAGACACTGTCACAGCTAAGTTTTTATTAGACGACCCTTGGGGCGGAAAAAAAGATAATCCACTCAAAGAAGGTGTTTTTTAACGTTAATAATAACTAAATAAGAACGAAAAAAATCCACGCCAAAGCGTGGATTTTTTTAATTCAAAACTAATCAGACGTTAAACAAGAAGTTCATCACATCGCCATCTTTAACGATGTAGTCTTTCCCTTCAGCACGCATCTTGCCAGCTTCTTTCGCGCCTTGCTCACCCTTGTAGGTGATAAAGTCTTCAAACGCGATAGTCTGCGCACGAATGAAGCCTTTCTCGAAGTCGGTGTGGATCTTACCAGCCGCCTGAGGCGCAGTCGCACCGACAGGGATGGTCCATGCACGCACTTCTTTTACACCAGCGGTGAAGTAGGTTTGCAGGTTCAGCAGCTCATAGCCCGCGCGGATCACGCGGTTCAGGCCCGGCTCTTCCAGACCCAGTTCGGCCATGAACTCTTCACGGTCGGCATCGTCCAGCTCGGCGATATCAGATTCAACGGCCGCGCACACGGCAACAACCACAGAACCTTCAGCCGCGGCAATTTCACGCACTTTGTCGAGGTACGGGTTGTTCTCGAAACCGTCTTCGTTAACGTTGGCGATGTACATGGTTGGCTTCAGGGTCAGGAAGCTCAGGTATTTGATCGCCGCTTTGTCTTCTTCAGTCAGGTTTTTCAGCGCGCGCAGCATGCCCGCGTTTTCCAGCTGTGGCAGACATTTTTCCAGGGCAGCCAGTTCCGCTTTCGCGTCTTTGTCGCCGCCTTTGGCTTTCTTCTGCACGCGGTGAATGGCGCGCTCGCAGGTGTCGAGGTCAGAGAGGGCCAGCTCGGTGTTGATGACGTCGATGTCGTCAGCCGGATCCACTTTGTTGTTAACGTGGATAATGTTGTCGTTCTCGAAGCAGCGCACAACGTGGCCGATCGCTTCGGTTTCACGGATGTTGGTCAGGAACTGGTTGCCCAGGCCTTCACCTTTGGATGCGCCTTTTACCAGGCCCGCGATGTCCACGAACTCCATGGTAGTTGGCAGAATGCGCTGCGGCTTCACGATTTCCGCGAGCTGGTCCAGACGCGGATCGGGCATAGGAACAACACCGGTGTTCGGCTCGATGGTACAGAACGGGAAGTTCGCCGCTTCAATACCTGCCTTGGTGAGCGCGTTGAACAGGGTGGATTTGCCCACGTTTGGCAGACCGACGATACCGCATTTGAATCCCATTTCTAAATCACCTTAATATCTTGATAATCAATCCGTTAACGATAACCGATTGAAGAAAAGTAAATAACTACGCCTATTATACACGTAACCCGCACGACGCGCGGTAAAAAAGCCCCATGGTGCCGATTATTGCGCTTTGAAAGCGTGCAGTCGATTGGTGGCTTTCGTCAGGCCGTCCTGAAGCCAAATCTCGGTGCAGCGGGCCGCTTCGTCCACCGCTTCGTCAATCAACTTCTGCTCAGAAACCGGTGGTTTACCCAGTACGAAACCAACAACTTTGTTTTTATCGCCCGGATGGCCGATTCCCACGCGCAAACGGTGGAAATTAGGGTTATTACCCAGTTTGCTGATGATGTCTTTAAGGCCGTTGTGGCCGCCATGACCGCCGCCCAGCTTGAACTTCGCCACGCCTGGCGGCAGATCCAGTTCGTCGTGGGCCACCAGGATCTCATCCGGATTGATGCGATAAAACGCTGCCATAGCCGCCACGGCTTTGCCGCTCAGGTTCATAAAGGTGGTTGGCACCAGCAACCGCACGTCAGCACCCGCAAGATTGATGCGTGAGGTAAACCCGTAAAACTTGGGTTCTTCACGCAGGGGAGCGCGCAGACGTTCCGCCAGCAGATCAACATACCAGGCGCCGGCGTTATGGCGGGTAGCGGCATACTCTGCGCCCGGATTGGCGAGGCCGACAATCAGTTTAATCGTCACGATTTACTTCCTAATGGGTTCCAGATCTGGCGCGTAGTTTACTGTCTGGCGCGCCGCTTGACAAAGTTCTGCCTGCTGTACACCGAAATGCGAATAATTTCTTCTTTGAACAATTAGAATTTCAAGCTGTTCAATGTCTTATTTGTAAATTTTTGTCCGGGAGTTATCTGTAAATGTGATCATTCACGCAACTCATATAAGTGGCGTTGTCTATACTTTACACACAAGGAGAAGGGGTTTTTCCCCTGACAACCCAAAGTTCCGGAGGTGACATATGAAACGCAAAAACGCTTCAATGCTCGGTAACGTGCTAATGGGGTTGGGACTGTTCGTGATGGTCGCCGGTGTCGGTTATTCAATTTTAAACCAATTACCGCAGCTTGACCTCCCACAATACTTTGCGCATGGCGCGGTGCTGAGTATCTTCCTCGGTGCGGTATTGTGGCTCGCCGGGGCGCGCGTGAGCGGACATGAGGAAGTCTGCGATAAATACTGGTGGGTGCGCCATTACGATAAACGATGCCGCCGCGACCAGCATAAGCACGGCTAGTGCCCCATAAAGAACACCGAAACGACTTCATCTGAAGTCGTTTTTTTTTGCATGACGCATTGACCCTCACGTAACGTAAGGCTTCAGAGTAGCGACACTGGCAGAACAAAAGGAGCCGTTATGTTGATTCAGGTGGGTGAACTGGCGAAACGTGCTGGGATTACCGTGCGGACTTTGCATCACTACGAGCAAACAGGGCTGTTGTTACCTTCTGCCAGAAGCGCGGCAGGCTACCGGCTTTACAACCTGGCGGATGTGCAGCGTCTGCATATGATCCAGACGCTGGCAAAAGCCGGGTTGGAGCTTGCCGAAATCAGGGATTTTCTGGAACAGCGTTCGCTGTCATTAGCGGAATTACTCGACGGGCAAATCACTTTGCTGGACAAGCAACTGCGTAGCATCCATACGCTGCGCAACCGGCTGGTGGAATTGCGTACCGGGCTGACTGACGATGCGACGCCGGATCTGGAATCCTGGCTACAGACTCTGGAGTTAATGAATATGTACGATCGCTGGTTTAGCAAAGAAGAGTTGCAGCAACTGCCGTTTGCGGTAGAGAAAGAGGCGCTGGCGGATATCTGGTCGGGTCTGGTGACGGAGGTTAAACACTTGCTGGAACAGAACGTCAGCGTCACGGACGCGCGGGCGACCGATTTGGCTTCACGGTGGATGGAACGCCTGGAACAGGATACCGCAGGCAAACCGGAATTTTTGACCCGTCTGAACGAAATGCACAGCGGGGAGCCGCAGATGCAGGAGCAAACCGGCATTACGCCGGAGATTACGGATTACATCACGCGGGCGTTTGCCGAATCAAAGCTCAGCATCTGGGAGCAATATCTCACTGCCGAAGAGATGGCCTTTACCCGGGCGCACTACTTTGACCGGATGATGGAATGGCCGCCGCTGGTGGCGAAGCTGCATCAGGCGCAGCGGGATAATCTCAGTCCCGCTTCTGACGATGCGCAAAAGCTGGCAGAAAAGTGGCTGGTTTTATTCCAGTCCTATGCGGGAACAAACCCGCAGACCCAGCAAAAATTTCGTCTCGCCATGCAGCAGGAGCCGCATCTGATGAAAGGCACGTGGATGACGCCTGCCGTGCTTGAATGGCTCCAGCAGGCGATCGGGGTGATGATGCAAAGACGTGTCTCTGCATCAGATGACTCACAGATCCGCTAATGCAGCTTCACGGTTAGGGTAGAAGGACAATCGGCCAGGGATCGGCTGCACGCCCGCGCGCGCCATGGTGCGCAGGGGCTGGAATTCGAGGTTACTGATCCGCAGCTCGCAGCCTTCCGGCAGGCGGGCAACAAAGCGCTGGAAGGCATCCAGACCGCCGGCATCCAACACCGGGACGGCATCCCACTTCAGCACCACAATCCGTTTGCCCGCGATGCGGGACGCCAGATCGCTGAACAAACCTTCCGCCGCGGCGAAGAACAGCGGGCCAATCACGCGCAGCACCAGCACATCGTCAGGCACCTCAACGTTAACCGGAGAGAGACGCGTCATCTGCGCGATGCGGCGCATAAACAGCAGCGAGGCCAGCACTATGCCGACGCTGATAGCGATAACCATATCAAACAGCACGGTCAGCGACATGCAGATCAGCATCACGATAATGTCGTCTTTCGGCGCACGGCGCAGCAGATTCACCACCTTATGCGCCTCACTCATATTCCAAGCCACCATCAACAGCAGCGCAGCCATGGCCGAGAGTGGAAGCCATGAAAGCAGCGGGGCAAGGATCAGCAGCGCCATGATCACCAGCAGGGAGTGAATGACCGCGGAAACCGGTGATGTCGCGCCCGCACGTACGTTCGCGGCGGAACGGGCAATCGCAGCCGTAGCCGTAATACCGCCGAAGAACGGTGCAACGATGTTCCCTAAGCCCTGACCGACTAGTTCGCTGTTGGCTTTGTGCTTTGTGCCGGTCATGCCGTCGAGCACGACGGCGCAGAGCAGGGATTCAATCGCGCCCAGCATTGCCATGGAGAACGCGGCAGGCAGCAGAGCGCGAAGGGAATCCCAGCTCAGGGTGAAGCTGGAGCCCGGCATGTCCCACGGCAGAACCAGCTGCGGCAGCAGCTGCGGAATACCGTTACCCTGTGAGCCATCCGCCAGAACATAGTGGAACTGGGAGCCAATGGTGGCGACCTGTCCACCGAGCAGGTTGACGACGCCCATCACCGCGCAGCCCAGCAGCAGAGCGGGGAGATGCCCCGGGAGACGAATGCCTAAGCGAGGCCAGACGATGAGTGTGCCGAGGGTAACGATGCCAATGGCTGCATCGCCCAGGTTGGCCGTCGGCAACGCCATAAACAGCGCGCCCACTTTCTGTAAGTAGTGCTCCGGAACATGGGCCATTTGCAGGCCGAGGAAATCTTTAATCTGCATGGTCCCGATGGTAATCCCAATCCCCGAGGTGAACCCCAGCGTCACGGAAAGGGGAATATATTCAATCAGGCGACCAAAGCGGGCCAGACCGAACAGAATTAAAAAGATGCCGGACATCAGGGTGGCAACCAGCAGGCCTGCCAGACCAAACTGTTGGGAAACCGGGTAGAGGATCACCACAAAGGCGGCAGTTGGGCCGGAGACGCTGAAGCGGGACCCGCCCGTCAGCGCAATCACAATCCCCGCAACGGCTGAGGTGTACAGCCCGTACTGCGGCGCGACGCCGCTACCAATCGCCAGTGCCATCGCCAGCGGGATGGCAATAATCCCGACGGTGATCCCGGCTATCAGGTCACGAACAAAGCGTGACGACGTGTATTTCTCTTTCCAGCAGGCGTCGATGAGGGCGCGAAAGGGCAGAACATGTGAGGAGGTTACGTTTTTCACAATTATCTATCATCCGTGTGCGCATCATCTGTCATATGAATGGCAGGTGAAGGAGGCATAAGTCATACAAATAAATACTATAAACAAAAAAACCCGCCGTAGCGGGTTTTTTGGCCGTGTTCGATCAGTGTTCGAACATTGCGGAGATCGATTCTTCGTTGCTGATACGACGAATCGCTTCGGCCAGCATCCCGGACAGAGTCAACGTACGCACGTTTGGCAGCGCTTTGATCTCGTCGCTCAGCGGGATGGTATCGCACACCACAACTTCGTCGATGACGGAGTTACGCAGGTTGTTTACCGCATTGCCGGAGAAGATCGGGTGAGTTGCGTAAGCGAATACGCGTTTCGCACCACGCTCTTTCAGCGCTTCAGCGGCTTTACACAGCGTACCGCCGGTATCGATCATGTCGTCCACCAACACGCAGTCGCGGCCAGCCACGTCACCGATGATGTGCATCACCTGAGAAACGTTAGCACGCGGACGGCGTTTGTCGATGATCGCCATGTCGGTATCGTTCAGCAGCTTCGCGATAGCTCGAGCACGTACCACGCCGCCGATGTCTGGAGAAACCACAATCGGGTTGTCCAGATTCAGTTGCAGCATGTCTTCCAGCAGGATTGGGCTGCCGAAAACGTTATCAACCGGCACGTCGAAGAAGCCCTGGATCTGCTCTGCGTGCAGGTCGACCGTCAGTACGCGGTCAACGCCGACGCTGGAGAGGAAGTCTGCGACAACTTTAGCGGTGATTGGCACACGCGCGGAACGGACGCGACGGTCCTGACGTGCATAGCCAAAGTAAGGAATAACAGCAGTGATACGGCCAGCAGAAGCGCGACGCAGCGCGTCGACCATAACAACCAATTCCATCAGGTTGTCGTTCGTTGGAGCACAGGTGGACTGGATGATGAAAATATCACCACCGCGTACATTTTCGTTAATTTGTACGCTGACTTCGCCGTCGCTAAAGCGACCTACAGCGGCGTCGCCGAGGGAAGTGTACAGGCGGTTGGCAATACGTTGTGCTAGTTCCGGGGTGGCGTTACCAGCAAAAAGCTTCATATCAGGCACGAGAAGAACCTCAGGCATGCGTCCAGTGGTGGATAGCGTTCGCCGCAAACTGCGGGGCCTAAGCAAACGCTATCCAGGCGGTGTATTATAGAGCGCGATGCAACGTCTGGAACAGGGTGACGTTGTCACCGAAACTCAGTCTGCGCCAGAATGGCCTGCTGTAGGGGGGAGGTGTTCATCCCGCGTGCTACAAAACCATGCAGCCAGTCCGGCGCTTGCTCAAGCACCTGACGGGCGGCGGATTCGGTGTCAAATTCAGCAAAGACACAGGCCCCTGTACCGGTCAGGCGCGACGGCGCGTATTCTAACAGCCAGGAAAGCACCGCATCAACCTCGCGAAAACGTTTTCTTGCGATATCCTCGCAATCGTTGCTGAATTCACAATTTAATAACGTTTTTATTGACCGTACCGGGGTATTTCTTTTCAGGTCAGGATCTTTAAAGATGACCGGGGTAGGAATGCTCACGCCAGGGTGAACGATCAGATACCATTTTTCCGGCGGATCGACCGGCGTGAGGATTTCGCCCACCCCTTCAGCAAACGCCGCGTGGCCGCGCACAAACACTGGTACATCGGCGCCCAGCGTCAACCCTAACGCTGCCAGCTCGTCCGTTGTCAGACCGCAGCCCCACAGATGGTTAAGCGCCACCAAAACGGTTGCAGCATTTGACGAACCGCCGCCAAGACCGCCGCCCATCGGCAGGCGTTTGTCGATACGGATATCCGCACCGCTTCCCGCTGGCAGACGACCCGACGACGACGCCGTTTTCATCAGCAGGCGGGCAGCGCGCACGATCAGGTTATCGTCATGCGCCACGCCGTCGACTGGCGTCAACAGGCAAATCTGCCCGTCCTGACGCGGTTCGATTGAGATCGTGTCGCCGTAGTCGACAAACTGAAACAGGGTTTGCAGGGTGTGATAGCCGTCAGCGCGCTGCCCGGTAATGTAGAGAAACAGGTTCAGTTTTGCGGGAGAGGGCCAGTGGGTCATCATTTAACGATCCAGTTATCCATTTTCAGCTTGATACGCTGGCTACCCTGCGTCAGCTCCATATTGGACGGCAGCGATGGTTGCGTCTTGCTGTCATACGCGCTGTACACCACTTTCCAGGTTTTACCGCCCTGGGTGTAGTTAACCTGGCTCAGACGGTATTGTTCATCAAGCGTATAGTCGGTGGCGTCACCCGGCAGGCCAAGGATCCACTGGCGCAGACTATTGAGCGGAATCGGCATCCCGGTCAGTTTGCCAATCATCTCTTCGGCGTCGGTCGCGGTGTAGTGCTGGCCTTTGTTATCGGTGATCTGCGCTTCGCCAGGCTTCGCGTTAAGCTCCAGCTCGGTGCTGCCCAGCGGGTTGAGCAGCAGCAGGCGATAGTTGTCCTGCCCCGTTTGCTGCCAGAAGAAGCGAGCATAAACTTTTTGTTCGTCAGAGAGATATGCAAATGCACCGCGGGTCTGGTACTGGCTTAATTTCAGCACATCCTGCTGGTGCTGACGCCACTGCGGTGAGTCGGGGCTTTTGCCCGGGCCTTTCGGCTGATGAACGGAACAGGCGGTCAGAACCAGGGCCGCCAGAGGCAGCAGGCGAATCATTCGGGTCATAATGATGACAAATCCTTGAGATACGTTGCAGTTATAACTGTTAATGCTAGCGTTGAAGGGTGCCACCGTCTACGTTCAAATTATCTCAAAGCGCGGCGTAAGCTATTACTCCGAAAGGGGGCAGTCTCTTTTATTGATCTCGCGCATCCTGTATGATGCGACCTGCTAACCTTATTAACGCTGGTACTACTCCCGCTCAACATGACCCTATTAGCACTCGGTATTAACCACAAAACGGCCCCGGTTTCACTGCGAGAACGCGTTACGTTTTCGCCGGATACGCTCGACCTGGCGCTGGATAGCCTGCTTGCACAGCCGATGGTGCAGGGTGGCGTGGTGCTGTCGACGTGCAACCGTACCGAGCTCTATTTAAGCGTGGAAGAGCAGGACAACCTGCACGAGGCGCTGATCCGCTGGCTATGTGACTATCACAACCTCAACGAAGAAGAGCTGCGCAACAGCCTGTACTGGCATCAGGATAACGATGCGGTCAGCCATCTGATGCGTGTTGCCAGCGGTCTGGATTCGCTGGTGCTGGGCGAGCCGCAGATCCTCGGCCAGGTGAAAAAAGCCTTCGCGGATTCCCAGAAAGGGCATCTGAAAGCCAGCGAACTGGAGCGAATGTTCCAGAAGTCATTCTCCGTGGCGAAGCGTGTGCGAACCGAAACCGACATTGGCGCCAGTGCGGTTTCGGTTGCTTTCGCGGCCTGTACTCTTGCCCGTCAAATCTTTGAATCGCTGTCGACCGTCACCGTACTGCTGGTGGGGGCGGGCGAAACCATCGAGCTGGTGGCGCGCCATCTTCGCGAACACAAGGTGAAGAAGATGATCATCGCTAACCGCACCCGCGAACGTGCGCAGGTGCTGGCAGATGAAGTGGGCGCTGAGGTGATTGCGCTGAGCGACATCGATGAACGTCTGAAAGAGGCGGACATTATTATCAGTTCTACCGCCAGCCCGCTGCCGATTATCGGGAAAGGGATGGTCGAGCGTGCGCTGAAATCCCGCCGCAATCAGCCGATGCTGCTGGTGGATATCGCCGTTCCGCGTGATGTCGAACCGGAAGTGGGCAAACTGGCGAACGCCTACCTGTACAGCGTGGATGACCTGCAAAGCATCATTTCGCACAACCTTGCCCAGCGTAAGGCGGCGGCTGTGCAGGCGGAAACCATCGTTGAACAGGAAACCAGCGAATTTATGGCCTGGCTGCGCGCGCAAAGCGTCAGCGAGACCATCCGCGAATACCGCGGTCAGGCGGAGCAGGTGCGTGATGACCTGACGGCCAAAGCGTTAGCGGCCCTTGAACAGGGCGGCGACGCGCAGGCGATTATGCAGGATTTAGCCTGGAAACTGACCAACCGCCTGATCCATGCCCCAACCAAATCTCTTCAGCAGGCTGCCCGTGACGGGGACGATGAACGCCTGACTATTCTGCGCAACAGCCTCGGGCTGGAATAGCGCCCTATACCCATTTTCTAAGACAAGGTGCATTTACGCCTATGAAGCCTTCTATCGTCGCTAAACTGGAAGCTCTGCACGAGCGCCATGAAGAAGTCCAGGCGCTGCTCGGCGATGCCGGGACCATTGCCGACCAGGAACGTTTTCGCGCGCTGTCGCGTGAATACGCGCAGTTAAGTGATGTTTCAAAATGCTTTACCGACTGGCGACAGGTCCAGGAAGATATCGAAACCGCGCAGATGATGCTCGACGATCCTGAAATGCGCGAGATGGCCCAGGAAGAGTTGCAGCACGCTAAAGCACGGTCAGAAGAGATGGAGCAGCAGCTTCAGGTCCTTCTGCTGCCAAAAGATCCGGATGATGAGCGTAACGCTTTTGTGGAAGTCCGCGCCGGTACCGGCGGCGACGAAGCGGCGCTGTTCGCCGGAGATCTGTTCCGTATGTACAGCCGTTATGCGGAATCACGCCGCTGGCGCGTGGAGATCATGAGCGCCAACGAAGGCGAGCATGGCGGCTACAAAGAGGTTATCGCCAAAATCAGCGGCGACGGCGTTTATGGTCGGCTGAAGTTTGAATCCGGTGGTCACCGCGTGCAGCGTGTGCCTGCGACAGAATCTCAGGGACGCATTCACACTTCGGCCTGTACGGTGGCGGTCATGCCCGAGCTGCCGGAAGCGGAACTGCCGGATATCAACCCGGCGGATCTGCGCATCGACACCTTCCGCTCTTCAGGGGCGGGTGGTCAGCACGTTAACACCACCGACTCCGCTATCCGTATTACTCACCTGCCCACCGGGATTGTGGTTGAGTGTCAGGACGAGCGATCCCAGCACAAGAACAAAGCTAAGGCGTTATCCGTGCTGGGTGCCCGTATCCACGCGGGGGAAAGGGCGAAACGCCAGCAGGCGGAGGCCTCTACCCGCCGTAACCTGCTGGGCAGCGGCGACCGTAGCGATCGTAACCGCACCTATAACTTCCCGCAGGGGCGCGTAACCGACCACCGCATCAACCTGACGCTCTACCGTCTGGATGAGGCAATGGAAGGCAAGCTCGATATGCTGATTGAGCCTATCGTGCAGGAATACCAGGCCGACCAGCTGGCGGCGCTGTCCGAGCAGGATTAATGGATTTTCAGCGCTGGTTACGTGAGGCGGCCCGTGAACTTTCAGAAAGTGAAAGCCCGAAGCGGGACGCCGAAATTCTGCTTGAGCATGTGACGGGTAAAGCCCGCACGTATCTGCTGGCTTTCGGCGAAACCGAACTGACAGCTGAACAGCTATCGCAGCTGGAGGCACTGCTCGCCCGCCGTAAAACCGGCGAGCCGGTGGCGCATCTGGTTGGCGAGCGCGAGTTCTGGTCACTTCCGCTGTATGTTTCAGCGGCGACGCTGATCCCGCGCCCGGACACCGAGTGTCTGGTGGAGCAGGCGCTGGCGCGGTTACCGGCGCAGTCGTGTCAGATCCTCGATCTGGGTACCGGCACCGGTGCGATTGCGCTGGCACTTGCCAGCGAGCGGCCGGACTGCACCGTGATGGCGGTAGACGTGATGCCTGATGCGGTCGCCCTCGCGCGGCGCAACGTTGAACGGCTGAGGCTGAACAATGTTTCCGTTCTGCAAAGCAGCTGGTTTGCCGCGCTTGAAAGCCGCATGTTCGAAATGATTGTCAGCAATCCGCCCTACATCGACGAAGACGATCCGCATCTCGCGCAGGGCGACGTGCGTTTTGAACCGTTGACCGCGCTGGTCGCTGCGAATCAGGGACTTGCGGATCTCGATCACATTGTGACAACGTCACGGCAACATTTGCTTCCCGGTGGCTGGCTGCTGGTGGAACATGGGTGGACGCAGGGAGAGGCGGTGCGAGCACTGTTTACGCGTGCCGGATACGCCGCCGTGGAAACCTGCCGGGATTACGGCGGCAATGAACGTCTGACGCTGGGGCAGTGGTCATGAGCCTGTTTGCGCTGCTGATCTCCGTTCACCTGGTTTCCGTTGCCCTGACCATCGGCTTTTTCATTGTCCGCTACGGGTGGCGCTACAGCAATAATCCGCTGATTAACGCCCGCTGGGTACGTATCGCCCCACACGGTATCGACACAGTGCTGTTCCTTTCCGGAGCCGGGTTAATGTGGAAGACCGGCTATCTGCCATTTACTGATAAAGGCCTATGGCTGACTGAAAAGCTGTTTGGCGTTATCATCTACATCGTTTTGGGTTTTATCGCGCTTGGGCGTCATCGTCCGCGCAGCCAGCAGACAGGGTTTATCGCTTTTCTGCTGGGTCTGGTGGTGCTGTACATCATCATTAAACTCGCCACCACAAGAATACCGTTACTGGGGTAAGTCATGAGGTCCTTAGCCGATTTCGAATTTAACAAAGTGCCGCTATGCGATGGTATGATCCTGATTTCAGAGATGATCCGCGACGATTTCACATCACAGTACGTTTACGCTGAACTGGAAAATCTGGTCAGCCTGGCGCGCGAAGAGATCAATCAGGCACGTCCGCAAGACTGGCAATTAGAGAAGCTGATTGAGCTTTTCTACGGCGAATGGGGTTTCTGCGACACGCGAGGCGTGTATCGCCTGTCTGACGCACTGTGGCTGGACCAGGTGCTGAAAAATCGACAGGGTAGCGCCGTCGCGTTGGGCGCCATTTTACTGTGGGTTGCGCACCGACTGGATATTCCACTGGTGCCGGTCATTTTCCCCACGCAGATGATTTTGCGGGCGGAGTGGCTGGACGGTGAGATGTGGTTAATCAATCCGTTTAACGGCGACACGCTGGATGAGCATACGCTGGACGTCTGGCTGAAAGGCAACATCAGCCCGATAGCGGAGCTGTTCAATGAAGATCTCGATGAAGCCGATAACGCCGAAGTGATCCGCAAGCTGTTGGATACGCTGAAGTCTGCGCTGATGGAAGAGCGTCAGATGGAGCTGGCCCTGCGCGCAAGCGAAGTGCTGTTGCAGTTCAATCCGGAAGATCCGTACGAAATCCGCGACCGCGGCCTGATTTATGCGCAGCTAGACTGCGAACACGTGGCGCTGAATGATTTGAATTACTTCGTCGAGCAATGTCCGGAAGACCCGATCAGCGAAATGATTCGCGCGCAGATCAACGCGATCGCGCATAAACACATTACACTGCATTAATCTTAATTCCGATTCACACCTGAATAAGGCGATCCTATGAAACAAAAAGTGGTTAGCATTGGTGATATCAACGTGGCAAACGACCTGCCGTTCGTGCTGTTTGGCGGTATGAACGTTCTGGAATCCCGCGATCTCGCTATGCGCATCTGCGAACACTACGTGACCGTGACCCAGAAGCTGGGCATCCCGTACGTGTTTAAAGCCTCTTTTGACAAAGCCAACCGCTCCTCCATTCACTCCTACCGTGGCCCGGGCCTGGAAGAGGGGATGAAGATTTTCCAGGAGCTGAAACAGACGTTTGGCGTGAAAGTGATCACCGACGTGCACGAAGCGTCTCAGGCACAGCCCGTGGCTGATGTGGTAGACGTGATTCAGCTTCCGGCGTTCCTGGCGCGCCAGACTGACCTGGTAGAAGCGATGGCGAAAACCGGTGCCGTGATTAACGTGAAAAAACCGCAGTTCGTGAGCCCTTGCCAGATGGGTAACATCGTCGATAAGTTTATCGAAGGTGGTAACGACCAGGTGATCCTGTGCGACCGTGGTTCAAACTTCGGTTATGACAACCTGGTTGTGGATATGCTGGGCTTCAGCGTAATGAAGAACGTCTCTAACCAGTCTCCGGTGATTTTCGACGTGACCCACTCCCTGCAATGTCGCGACCCGTTTGGCGCCGCGTCTGGCGGGCGTCGTGCGCAGGTGACCGAACTGGCGCGCGCCGGTATGGCAACCGGCCTGGCGGGTCTGTTCATTGAAGCGCACCCGGATCCGGTTAACGCGAAATGCGACGGTCCATCCGCGCTGCCGCTGGATAAGCTGGAGCCATTCCTGAAACAGATTAAAGCGATTGACGATCTGGTGAAGAGCTTCGACGAGCTGGATACCAGCAACTAATAAAAAACCCGCTTCGGCGGGTTTTTCTTTGCCCGGCGGCGCTACGCTTGCGCGGGCCTACGGGTTTCGTAGGCCGGGTAAGCGCAGCGCCACCCGGCAAAAAAATTACGCAAATATCGTCATCAGATACGCAATAAACAGCGCCATATGCGCCGCGCCGTTCAGCACATTGGTGCGGCCGGTGGAGAAGGATATCTGGCACAGCAGCAAGGATGCCACCATCACAATCATCTCTGGTGCACCCAGCGCAAACTGCAATTCATTCCCCGTCATAAAGGCAATAAGCGTTACCACCGGAACGGTAAGGGAGATGGTCGCCAGAACGGAGCCAAAGAACAGATTCATCGCACGCTGCACCTGATTATTGAGCACCGCTTTCAGCGCACCCAGGCCTTCTGGCGACAGGATCAACAGGGCTACCAGGAAACCGGTAAAGGCGACCGGCGCGTTCAGTTCAGTTAACAGCGCCTCCAGCGGCTTCGCATTCATCTTGGTGACCGCAATTACCGCAATCAGATGCACGATCAGCCAAACCGTGTGCCACGCGCTGCTGTGGGCCGACGGCTTACCGTGATGCGGGTCATCATCGTCGCCGTCGTCTTCATGCTCGTAAACAAACAGGCTTTGGTGCGTTTTGGTCTGGATCAGCAAGAACACGCCGTACATTGCCGCGGAAATCAGCGCCACCAGCAGCGCCTGGCCGGTGGTGAAGTTTGCGCCCGGCAATGCCATCGGGAATACCAGCACGATAATCGCCAGCGGGAACAGGGCGATCAGATACTGTTTAATGCCAAAAAGGTTCATGTACTGGGTGGCAAATTTGCGGCCACCTAATAAAAGCGAAAAACCGACCAGGCCGCCGGTAACAATCATAATGATGGAGTAGAGCGTATCGCGCATTAACGTTGGTGCGGCGTCGCCGGTGGCCATTAATGCGGAAATTAGACTGACCTCAAGAATCACAACCGAAAGGCTTAAAATTAATGACCCATACGGCTCTCCAAGACGGTGGGCTAAAACATCCGCATGGCGTACCACGCTAAATGCACTGGTTAAAATACCCACCAGAGCCAGAATATTGATCCCCACAACCACTGGCAATGACTGACTGCTTCCCCAGAAGAGCAGCACAGCCAGTGCCAGAACCGGGAAAATGAGAGAGGTCTCCTTGTGGCGGGTCTTTACCGCCCCGTGTGTTGCTGTCCTGTGTTTCTCCAACAGTGCAGGTGCTTGTAATTATAGATAGATTTTGAGGGTGTTAAATTAACAGAAAACGGTTAAATACCCTGTATTTTTTACTTAATTTTACCCTTTAATGGGAATTTTCTTCCTGAAGCTTATAATACCTTATTTACACAAAATATTAATTTAATAACAACGACTTGCGCTCTTAATTAGTTCATTTCTTGCTGTCGGCTGGCACCCTGGCGTATCGTCGTCCACACTTATCTTTTAGCCAAAAGAGAGGTTAACGATGCCATACAAATCGAAAAGCGAATTACCGGATAACGTGCAAAACGTACTGCCTGCCCACGCTCAGGATATCTACAAAGAAGCCTTTAACAGCGCCTGGGATCAGTACAAAGATAAAGAAGATCGCCGGGACGATGCCAGCCGTGAAGAGACGGCGCATAAAGTGGCCTGGGCCGCCGTAAAAAATGACTATGAGAAAGGGGATGATGACAAATGGCACAAAAAGAAATAGCTGCCGAATAATACGCTGCCTCCATTTTGACATTTCAGGCGGTTGAACTGCCGCTGTATTGCATCTGGCCCGCGAATTGCTTATCGTTGCTCAACTGCTGTTAAAATGAACAGCACAGAATGCCGGGAAGGCGCATTAAAGATGTCGCAAGGAAGCATGCAGTGGCGGAGGTGGAATGTGTTAACGCGTGATTTCTTGATGAAGGCAGATTGTAAGACGGCATTTGGTGCTATTGAGGAATCGCTTCTGTGGTCGGCTGAACAACGTGCGGCGTCGCTTGCGGCAACGCTGGCCTGCCGCCCGGATGATGGCCCGGTCTGGATTTTTGGTTACGGCTCGCTGATGTGGAACCCGGCGCTCGAGTTTGTTGAATCGGCAACCGGAACGCTGCCTGGCTGGCACCGCGCCTTCTGTTTGCGCCTGACCGCCGGACGCGGCAGCGCCTGTCAGCCTGGACGTATGCTTGCACTAAAAGAGGGCGGGCGCACCACGGGCGTGGCATACCGGCTGCCGGATACCACGCTGGAAGATGAGCTGACGCTGCTGTGGAAGCGCGAGATGATCACCGGCTGCTATATGCCCAGCTGGTGCAAGCTGGAACTGGACGACGGCCGCACCGTCAACGCGCTGGTGTTCATTATGGATCCGCGCCACCCGCTGTATGAAGCCGACACCCGAACCCAGGTGATTGCCCCGCTGATTGCCGCCGCCAGTGGACCGCTGGGCACTAACGCCCAGTACCTTTTCTCGCTCGATCAGGAGCTGACGCGTCTCGGTATGCAGGACGACTGTTTGAGTGAGCTGGTGGTGAAGGTTAAAGCGCTGCTGGAAGGGAACCCGCTCAGCAATACGCTGCGCCCGGGTTTTGCCTGATAATACGCCCGGCTGGCCGGGCGTTTATGGTTATGCTGCCACGTAACTTACGGAATGTTCGAGCGACTGGCTGTGGCTGTCGATCAGCACATCCCAGGTGCCGGTGTAAGGCACCGTCAGCCAGGCCTTATCATCCTGGACGGTAAGGATATCTGCCTGCGATTGCTTTTGCCCTTTTGTACTCATCAGATGGATGCGGCAACGTTCTGAGCAACGCACCACTACCGTATCCCCGCCAAACAGTTTCAGACTCGTTTTAACTCGTGCCATTTTTTATACCCCGTCGTTTTTGCCCATCCCGAGCGTGATGTTGTTCACAATTTACTCATTGCATAACACCAAAGGGGAAGGTGGGTGATGCTGATTTCGATCAAAAAATGGCGCAACGATTAAACAAAAATGACAAAATCCCTGAAACCTTTCAGCCGACGCGCGTTTTCCCTGCTTAACGCGCGTCCGGGAAAAATTATATGCGGAAATGGCCAGCGGTCTCAGCAAGGTCGCCCGCCTGGCTTTGCAGCGCGCTGGCCGCAGCAGCAGACTGTACAACGAGTTCAGCGTTCTGCTGCACCATGCGATCCAGGTGAGTCACCGCGTGGTTAATTTCATGGATGCCTTTCATCTGCTCGCGGGTGGCAATAGATATTTCACGCATAATGCCAGACACGCTCCCGACGCTGGCGCGGATCTCATCCATGCTGTCGCCCGCAAGGTGCACAAACCGGGAGCCGGTTGCAACGCTTTCGGTAGTGGAGTCAATAAGGGATTTTATCTCTTTCGCCGCCTGAGCGCTGCGGCTGGCCAGATTACGCACTTCCCCCGCAACGACCGCGAACCCACGGCCCTGCTCACCGGCACGAGCCGCTTCCACGGAGGCGTTAAGCGCCAGAATGTTGGTTTGGAAGGCGATGCCGTCAATCACGCTGGTGATATCGCCAATCTTTGCAGAAGCCACTTCGATGGACTGCATGGTGCTGATTGCCTGCGAGACAACTTCGCCGCCGCGCGCTGCGGCCGCAGAGGCCTTACTGGCCTGGTCGTTGGCCTCTTCGGCCGATTCATTCGACTGGGTGACGGAGGCGGTTATCTCTTCCACGGCGCTGGCGGTCTCACGCAGGCTGGACGCGGCCTGCTCGGTACGTCCGGAGAGATCCTGGTTGCCTGCCGCAATCTCCTGCGCGGCGTTTTTCACTGAGGCGCTGGCGTCGCGAAGCTGGACCATCACCACCGAGAGTTTATTGCTGAAGGCGTTAAACGCCTGCGCAATTTGCGCCACTTCGTCATCGCCGCTATCCGGCAGACGCTGGGACAGATCGTTGGTGCCGTTGGCAATGCTGTGCATCGCGTCGCGAATGTCGGACAGGCGCTTAAGCAGGCGGGCTATCAGGAGGTGGACAATGGCGCCGCTCAGAAGCGCCAGAATCACCAGCGAGATTGCCGACGCTTTCAGCAAGGAACGCATGCCGGAGGTAGCGTCGCTGCTGTCGAGGGCGACGACCAGCAGCCAGTTCGTGCCCGGCACGGCTGAGGCTATAAAGGTTTTTTCCTCATCATTGAGCGTCCCGTCGACCGGATTACCGCTCTTCAGCGCCGCAAGGTCGATGCCTTTGATCGTCCCGGTAAACGGCTTCAGCGTCAGGGTCGGCTCGTTGGCGGCAATAACCGTGCCGTCGCTGTTCAGGAGTAACCCGCTGCTGGCAGGCGTTGGGTGGATCCCGCGCACGTTCGCCACCACGCTATCCATGGCGACATCGCCCGCTACCACCGCTTTCAGAGTACCATTCTCCTTCACCGGTACGGCAAACGTCACCACCAGCTTCCCGGTCCCGGCATCAACGTAGGGCGCCGTCACAACCGGGCCATCCGTGCTCACCACCTGCTGATACCAGGGACGAATGGTTGGGTCATAATCCGCCGGGACCCCCGCAGGATCGGAGAATTTCGCCGTCTTGCTGGCGTAGCCTGCGTAGACGTTGGTGAAGCCGCCCGCCTGGGCTAATTGCTTAAACACCGGAACCGGATCGTCAGCCAGCGCGATACTCTGCGCGGAGGCAATCACCGTCATTTTGCTTTTGACCCAGTCGGCAATCGCCATATTGTGGCTGGCGCTGGTGCTGGTCAGTATATCGCGCTGCGACTGCTGATTATCCTGGCGCGTGACCTGAAAGTTGATAATGGTATTAAGAAGAAGGGCGACGACCATACAGCCTGTCGTCGCCGCAATGATGCGGGCGCGAATGGATCTGAACATAAGTGTAATACCTGCTGTGTTGTTTCCATGCCTATCGGCAATGGCGCAGGTAAACTTGATGCTGAAACCGCGTCCATAAGAAAATAATATTTTTAGCGATTTATTATTAAAAAGTTAATACTTTATCAGCGGTAAGAGTCCATTCAGCCAGATCAACCAGCGTGCCAATTTCCACGCCATCAATCAGGGGCAGCCCGGTAATGCCGCGACCGTCGGTACAGGTTTTGCACAGCTTGACCGGAACGTTTTGCGCGGTCAGGATCTCCAGCATGTGTTGTATGTTGTAGCCCTCAGCGGGTTTCTGCCCCTTCAGCGCGGCCGTGACGGCATCGGACATCAAAAAGAGGCGCAGCTCCAGCTCACTCTCCTTATCGCGCAGCGCGATTGCCAGGCGCAGACTGTTAAAAAGGGATTCACTGCCGTAGGCCGCACCGTTGGCGACGATCACAATCTTCTGCATGTTGACTCCTGTTCTTTGAAAAGGCACGAATATTGCTTCTCATACCGAAGAATATGTATCGGAGAGAGAAACGATGACGATAGTGGCTGGCAGTTCGCCTGGCGCGACCGAATGGTTCCAGCGTGCAAGAATGCTGCGGGAGGAACAGCTCGGCAGATTAGCGCAGCTGGGCGCACTGGTGAACGGCATCAGTCGACTGGTGCATATGCTACAGTGCGAACGCGGTGCGTCAAATGTCTGGCTCTGCTCGCAGGGTAAATTGTACGGGCCTGAATGCAAGGCCAGCAGGGCTTTGGTGGATGAAAACCTTGCGGCATTGCACCTCCTGTTTAGCGAACCGCTGCCGGGCAGCGCCCTCTGCGAACGTATCGCCAACGCACTGCACGGCCTTGAAACGCTGACGGTGCTGCGTGATGGCGTTACAGGTCAACGCGTCACCGCGCCGCAGGCGATGGAACACTACAGCCGCATACTGCGGCTTCTGCTCAATATCGTACCTCAACTCAGCGACAGCATTGACGATCCGCACATCGCGGGCCGATTTGTGGCCCTTTACAGCCTGATGCAGGGCAAAGAACTTGTGGGACAAGAGCGGGCGTTAGGGGCTATTGGTTTCACCCAGGGATTCTTTGACGATGAAACTCGCCAGCGGCTGGTGGATCGCATTGATGGCCAGCAGGCCTGCTTTGAGGTTTTTATCTCCCATTGCACTCCAGACGTGCAGGAGACGTTTACCCTCAACTGTCAGCCGGGTCTGGAGACTGAAAAACTCAGGCGTGAAGCGTGCACCCGCCAGCCTCCGGCAGATAATGGCGATACCGCCCTCAAATGGTTTGCCCTGCAAACCGCGCGTCTTGAGCATCTGCGCACGCTGGAGGAGGTAGCCATTGCCGATCTGATGACGGCAGTTGAGGAGCGTCGCTATAGCGAAAACCTGCACGTAGACGATGAGTACGGCGATATCCTGGCGCGATTTCCGGATAGACCACTGCTGCCGCTGGTGCGCCAGCAGGCGCGCGAAATTGAGCAACTCTCCCGTCAACTTGCTTCCCTGCGCGACACGCTGGAGGAGCGCAAGACCATCGACAAAGCCAAAAGCGTGCTAATGACGCATCAGAACATGAGCGAGGAGCAGGCGTGGACAGCCCTGCGCAAAATGGCGATGGATAAAAACCAACGCATGGTGGATATCGCCCGTGCGCTCCTTACGGTGAAAAATCTGTGGAAGATACCCCCTGGGGAGTAGTTGCACAGTCAGTGGGCATTTAATGCCTGATTGAGGTGCGTAAAAGAGCGCTCTCCTTGCAGAAACCCCGTAACGCCGGGGTTAAAAAGCTGGCATCACCTTTGCATTAACAGATTAACTATTTTTGACGATGCGCCAACGGCGGTGCATACGTCTTCGGGATAAAGGCGTCCAGCGGTGCTTCAGCACCGTCGGGCGCTTTTTTTTGCCTTTTTTCAGGAGCAATTATGGCGGATTTGTCGAGACGGCGTTTATTGCAGGCCAGCATGCTGGCGAGTGGTGCGATGCTGTTGCCGGGTGTCATGCAGGCCGCATGGGCGGCGGGGTCAGATAAGCCGGAGCAGGATACCGTGCGTATCGGGTTTATCCCCCTGACCGATTGCGCGCCAGTGGTTATCGCGGCCCTGAAAGGGTTCGATAAAAAACACGGCATTACCATTGTACCTACTAAAGAGGCGAGCTGGGCGGCGGTGCGCGACAAGCTGGTGGCAGGGGAGCTGGACGCCGCACACATTCTTTACGGCCTGCTGTACGGACTGGAGCTGGGTATCGCGGGCAAGCCGCAGCAGATGGCGAACCTGATGACTCTCAACCAGAACGGTCAGGCCATTACGCTCTCCAGCGATCTGGCGGAGAAGGGCGTTCGTGATCTCGACGGGCTGAAAAAGCTGATTACACAGCAGGCACCGGGAACCTACACCTTCGCGCATACCTTCCCGACGGGTACACACGCTATGTGGCTCTACTACTGGCTGGCCAGTGCGGGCATTAACCCGTTTGACGACGTGCGCACTGTGGTGGTCCCGCCGCCACAGATGGTGATGAACATGCGCATCGGCAACATGGTCGGGTTCTGCGTCGGCGAGCCGTGGAACGCGCGGGCGATTAACGACCGCATCGGGTTTACCGCCGCCACGTCACAGTCCATCTGGGCCGATCACCCGGAAAAGATCCTCGGCACCCGACGCGACTGGGTGGTGAAAAATCCGCACACCGCACGGGCGCTGGTGAGCGCCGTGATGGAAGCCGCGCGCTGGATCGAGGCGTCAGCGGAAAACAAACGTGAAACCGCGCAGATCCTCTCGCGCCGCGCATGGCTCAACTGCAAGGAACAGTACCTCACCGGACGCATGCTCGGCGAATACGACAACGGGCTCGGTCAGCGCTGGCAGGATGCGCACCCGATCCGTTTCTTCAATGAGGGTGCCGTGAGCTACCCGTATCTCTCCGACGGCATGTGGTTCTTAACCCAGTTCCGACGCTGGGGTTTGCTCAACGCCGCGCCGGATTATGCGGGCATCGCACAGCGCATTAACCAGACCGCGGTCTGGCAGGATGCCGCGACCGCCGTGGGCGGCATGTCCACACCGTCATCACCGTATCGCAGCAGTACCCTGATGGACGGCACCGTCTGGAACGGCACCGATCCGGAAGGGTACGCCAACCGCTTCGCCATTCACCGTAAAGGGGCCTGAGTATGCAGCATCTGCAAAATACGCAACCACAAGAGAAGTCAGAGAGCGGGGAAGTGATTGTCCTGCCTCCGCTACAGGTTCGCCGTCGTGCGCCAGCGTTTAC
Organism: Enterobacter sp. 301B; assembly: GCF_003850715.1. Classification (NCBI taxonomy): domain Bacteria; kingdom Pseudomonadati; phylum Pseudomonadota; class Gammaproteobacteria; order Enterobacterales; family Enterobacteriaceae; genus Enterobacter; species Enterobacter sp. 301B. The sequence goes on along the minus strand of NZ_PQTC01000006.1, from coordinate 80,869 downwards.
GCGTCGGATGAATGAGTTTTTACAGCGCGTCATCCCGGCGCTGCTCGGTCTCGGTCTGCTGGTGGTGCTCTGGCAGCTGGCGGCGATAAACAGTAAAGGTTTCCCGACGCCGCTCAGCACGCTCGATTCGGCCATGACCCTGTTTGCCGATCCGTTTTATCGCGACGGGCCAAACGATATGGGCATTGGCTGGAACGTGCTGGCGTCGTTGCAGCGCGTCGCCATCGGCTTCGGTCTGGCGGCGCTGGCGGGCATTCCGCTGGGCTTTTTGATTGGGCGCTTCACCTTTTTCTCCCGCATGTTCAACCCGCTGATCGCGCTCCTGCGTCCGGTCAGCCCGCTGGCCTGGCTGCCTATCGGCCTGCTGCTGTTCCAGAAAGCGGAGCCCGCGTCGAGCTGGACCATTTTCATCTGCTCCATCTGGCCGATGGTCATTAACACCGCCGAAGGGGTGCGCCGTATTCCGCAGGACTACCTCAACGTGGCCCGGGTGCTGCAACTCTCAGAGTGGACCATCATGCGCCGCATTCTTTTCCCCGCCGTGCTGCCTGCGGTGTTGACCGGGATACGTCTCTCCATTGGCATTGCCTGGCTGGTGATTGTCGCCGCCGAGATGCTCACCGGAGGTTTAGGCATTGGCTTCTGGATCTGGAATGAGTGGAACAACCTCAACGTCGAAAACATTCTCATCGCCATCGTCATCATTGGCGTGGTCGGGTTGCTGCTGGAGCAGGGGCTGATGCTGATCGCCCGTCGCTTTAGCTGGCAGGAAAAATAAGGAGTGAAGATGAAACCTTTAATTCAGGTCCAGGCCGTGAGCCAGCGTTTTTCCACCGCCAGCGGCGAGTTTCTGGCGCTGCAAAACGTCTCTTTTGATATCCACGAGGGCGAAACCGTCAGTCTGATTGGTCACTCCGGCTGCGGCAAGTCGACGCTGTTAAACCTGATCGCCGGGATCACGCTGCCGACGGAAGGCGGGCTGATTTGCGACAACCGCGAAATCGCCGGGCCGGGGCCTGAGCGTGCGGTAGTGTTCCAGAACCATTCGCTGCTGCCGTGGTTAACCTGCTTCGACAACGTGGCGCTGGCGGTGGATCAGGTCTTCCGTCGCACCATGAGTAAGGCCGAGCGCAAAGAGTGGATTGAGCACAATCTCGACCGGGTGCAGATGGGCCACGCGCTGCATAAGCGCCCCGGGGAGATCTCCGGCGGTATGAAGCAGCGCGTCGGTATTGCCCGGGCGCTGGCAATGAAGCCGAAAGTGCTGCTTATGGATGAGCCGTTTGGCGCGCTCGATGCGCTGACGCGTGCCCATCTTCAGGACTCGGTGATGCAGATCCAGCAGGCGCTGAACACCACCATCGTGCTCATCACCCACGATGTGGACGAGGCGGTACTGCTCTCTGACCGCGTACTGATGATGACCAACGGCCCGGCGGCCACCGTGGGTGAGATCCTGCGCGTCGATCTGCCGCGCCCGCGCAACCGGGTGCAGCTGGCGGACGATAGCCGCTATCACCACATGCGCCAGCAGATCCTCCATTTCCTCTACGAAAAACAGCCGAAAGCGGCGTAATGAGGGGGCACGATGCGACTGGTCATTATCGGTAATGGTATGGCGGCAACCCGGCTGATTGCATCGCTCACCGGGCGTGTGCCCGGTCGTTTTGCTATCACCGTCATCGGTGACGAGCCGGAGCAGGCGTACAACCGCATCCAGCTTTCGCCGGTGCTGAGTGGTGAAAAGCAGGCGGAGCACATCTGTCTGCACGATGAAGACTGGTACACGGCACGAGGCGTGACGGTGCTGCGAGGAGAAACGGTGCTCGCAGTAGACGTTAACGCGCGTAAAGTGCGTACCTCTGCTCGCACGCTGGGCTGGGATGCGCTGGTGTTTGCCACCGGGTCTACCCCTGTAGTGCCGCCGATCCCCGGCGGCGATGCGCCGCATGTGTTCACCTTTCGCACCCTGGCAGAGACCCGCGCCATCCAGAACCTCTCCGGTCCGGCGGTAGTGCTGGGCGGTGGCGTACTTGGCGTGGAAGCAGCGGCAGCGCTGGCGCGCAACGGTGACAACGTCACGCTTATCCATCGTGGTCCCTGGCTGATGGAACAGCAGCTGGATCAGCAGGCGGGACTGCTGCTTGAAGAGGCGCTGGCTGCGCGGGGTGTTAGCTGTGAATTCGCCTCTGGCATCGCGGCGATTAACGGCAAGAGCGTGACGCTACTCAACGGGCACAGCGTCACCGCCGCGCGCGTGGTGCTGGCCACGGGTGTACAACCCAACGTTGCGCTGGCAAAAGCCAGCGGCATTCACTGCGCGCGCGGCATCGTGGTGGATCACCAGATGCAAACCTCCGTGCCGGATATCTACGCCATCGGCGAGTGCTGTGAAATTGACGGCCAGACATTTGGCCTGGTCGCCCCTTGTCTGGCGCAGGCGGATATTCTCGCCGCGCGGCTGGCCGGGGAGATCACCGCGCCGTTTACCCGGACCGACAAAGGCGTGCGTCTTAAGGTGACCGGCGTGGAGCTGTTCAGCCTCGGACGCGCGACGGCGCAGGCGGACGATGTGGTATGGAGTTCATGGGATCCGCTGACCCGTCACTATCGACGTTTACTGATCCATCAGGGGGCGCTGGCTGGCGTGCTGCTGCTGGGTGACTGCCGCAGCGCGGCAACCTTTACCGATTTACTGGCAACGGCTGCGCCCGCCCACGCGGACTGGCTGTTCGATCGTTTCACAACGCAACCGCAGGTTGCAGGACAGAACGCTATGACAAAACCTACTCTGGTGGTGGTTGGGCACGGTATGGTCGGCCATCATTTCCTCGAAGACTGCGTTAACCGCAATTTGCATCAGCAGTATCAGATTATTGTTTTTGGCGAAGAGCGCTATGCGGCCTATGACCGCGTGCATCTGTCGGAATATTTTGGCGGACGCAGCGCGGACTCGCTCTCGCTGGTGGCGGGGGAGTTCTTTGCCGATAACGGTATAGAGCTGCGCCTCTCGCAGCAGATTGTCGCTATCGATCGTGATGCACACGTTGTGCGTACCGCCAGCGGCCATGAAACCCACTGGGATAAGCTGGTGCTGGCGACCGGCTCGTACCCGTTCGTACCGCCCGTTCCGGGCAGCGATCTGCCGGGTTGTTTTGTCTACCGCACCCTCGACGATCTGGACAACATTGCGGCCCATGCGGCAGGCTCTCGCCGCGGCGTGGTAATTGGCGGCGGCCTGCTGGGGCTGGAGGCGGCGAATGCGCTTAAGCAGCTAGGGCTGGAAACCCACGTGGTGGAGTTTGCGCCGAACCTGATGGCGGTGCAGCTCGACAGCGACGGTGCGGCAATGCTGCGCAGGAAAATTGAGGCGCTGGGCGTAGGGGTACACACCAGTAAATCGACGACGGAGATTGCCACCGCAGACGACGGGCTGGTGCTGCGTTTTGCCGAGGGTGAACAGCTGGAAACGGACATGGTCGTCTTCTCTGCCGGTATTCGTCCGCAGGACGCGCTGGCGCGCAGCAGCGGGCTGGCTATTGGCGAGCGCGGCGGGATCTGTATTGACGACGGCTGCCGGACCTCCGATCCGGACGTGCTTGCCATCGGGGAATGCGCGCTGTGGGAGGGGAAAATCTTTGGCCTGGTGGCACCGGGCTACCAGATGGCGCGCGTGGCTGCCGCTGTGCTGGCGGGTGAGGAGAAGCGCTTCACCGGCGCGGATATGAGTACCAAACTCAAGTTGCTGGGGGTGGATGTGGCGTCGTTTGGCGATGCCCACGGGCGCACGCCCGGGGCGCTGAGCTACCAGTGGACGCACGGGCCGCAGCAAATCTACAAAAAAATTGTGGTCAGTCACGACAGCAAAACCCTGCTGGGTGGCGTGCTGGTGGGCGATGCCAGCGAATACGCCACGCTGGTGCAGATGATGCTTAACGGCATCAGTCTGCCAAAAGAGCCGGAAACGCTGATCTTACCCGCGTCGTCAGGCTGCACGCCAAAAGCGCTGGGCGTGGCGGCGCTGCCGGAAAGCGCGCAGATCTGTTCGTGTCATAACGTCAGCAAAGGGGATATCTGCCTGGCGGTAAGTGCGGGCGCAACGGATATCGGCGCCATTAAGCAGTGCACCAAAGCGGCGACCGGCTGCGGAGGTTGTAGCGCGCTGGTGAAGCAGGTGATGGAGTTCCAGCTTGCGGAGCAGGGCGTGGAGGTGAAAAAAGATATCTGTGAGCACTTCCCGTACTCGCGTCAGGAGATATACCACCTGGTGCGCGTCAACCATATCCGGACCTTCGACCAGCTTATCAGCCGTTACGGACAAGGGCACGGCTGTGAGATCTGTAAACCGCTGGTGGGATCAGTGCTGGCCTCCTGCTGGAACGAATACCTGCTGAAACCGGCGCATCTGCCGCTGCAGGACACCAACGACCGCTACTTTGCCAATATTCAGAAGGACGGAACGTATTCCATCGTGCCGCGCATGCCCGCCGGGGAAGTGACGGCCGACGGGCTGATCGCCATCGGCCAGATTGCGAAACGCTATAGCCTTTACAGCAAAATCACCGGCGGACAGCGTATTGACCTGTTTGGCGCCACGCTCGAACAGTTGCCGGAAATCTGGCAGGCGCTGGTGGAGGCCGGATTTGAGACCGGACATGCGTACGGGAAATCCCTGCGCACGGTGAAATCCTGCGTCGGGTCGACCTGGTGTCGCTATGGCGTGCAGGACTCCACCGGCCTTGCGGTCAAACTGGAGCATCGCTACAAGGGGTTACGTGCGCCGCACAAAATCAAAATGGCGGTCTCCGGCTGTACCCGTGAGTGCGCAGAGGCGCAGAGCAAAGACGTGGGGGTGATTGCCACGGACAAGGGCTGGAACCTTTATCTGTGCGGCAACGGCGGGATGAAGCCGCGCCACGCGGATCTCTTTGCCAGCGATCTGGACGACGAAACGCTGATCCGCACCGTTGACCGTTTCCTGATGTTCTACATTCGCACGGCAGATCGTCTGCAACGCACCAGTACCTGGATGGATAACCTGGAAGGCGGCCTCGACTATCTGCGCGAGGTGATCCTCAACGACAGCCTTGGGATCGCCCACGAGCTGGAGCAGGAGATGGCCCGGGTGGTGGAGACCTATCAGTGCGAATGGCAAACCACCCTCAACGATCCTGATCGCCTGGCGCTGTTCCGCACCGCGGTGAATGTCCCTGCCGCGGCGGAGAGCAAGCGCTGGCAGGAAATTTGCGGCATCGATGATATCCCCGAGCAGGCGGGCATCGGCGCGCGGCTTGGCCGAAAACCGATTGCGCTGTTCCGCTTTGGAACGTCCGTTTATGCCCTGGACGACCTGGAGCCGGGCAGCAGCGCGAACGTGCTTTCGCGCGGCATCCTTGGCGATGCAGCGGGCGAGCCGGTGGTGATTTCCCCGCTTTACAAGCAGCGCATACGTCTGCGCGATGGATGTCAGGTGGAGAACGGCGAACCCGTGGTGCGCGCCTGGCCGGTAAAAATTGAAAACGGCAAGGTTTGGGTTGGAAGCCAAGAGCTGGTGATGCGTGCGGAGGCCTCATGACGGAAACCCGTACAACGTGCCCTTACTGCGGGGTGGGCTGCGGCGTGGTCGCCAGTGTGGAAGATGGCGCGGTAAGCGTTCGTGGGGATGAAACTCATCCGGCGAACTTTGGTCGCCTGTGCGTAAAAGGATCTGCCCTTGGGGAAACGACGGGGTTGCAGGGACGTCTGCTGCGCCCGGTTGTTGACGGCATGGAGGTGGCATGGCCGCAGGCGCTGGGTGAAGCGGGCGAGCGGCTACGGAAGATCATCAACGAATGGGGGCCGCAGGCGGTGGCGTTTTATGCCTCCGGCCAGCTGTTGACCGAGGATTACTATGCGGCCAACAAGCTGATGAAAGGCTTTATCGGGGCGGCGAACATTGATACCAACTCGCGGCTGTGCATGTCGTCAGCGGTGGTGGGCTACAAACGCGCCTTCGGTGAAGACATTGTGCCGTGCAGCTACGAGGACGTGGAAAACAGCGATCTGGTGGTACTCGTTGGCTCAAACGCGGCCTGGACGCATCCGGTGCTGTATCAGCGGCTGGTGCAGGCAAAACGCAGCAACCCGCAGATGAAAGTGGTCGTGATCGATCCGCGCAAAACCGCCACCTGCGATGTCGCTGACCTGCATCTGGCGCTTAAGCCCGGCAGCGACGCCGGGCTGTTTGTGGGATTGCTCAATCTGATTCAGGGGAGCGGCGAGTGGCCGATTCCTCACGTGGCCGCGTTTTGCGATCTGCCTTCAGACGAGATTGGCACCTTCTACGACTGGTTTGTCACTGCGCCACGCGCGATCACGCTCTACACCATGGGGATCAACCAGTCCTCCAGCGGCAGCGACAAGTGTAACGCCATCATTAACGTGCATCTTGCCAGCGGGAAGTTCAACCGTTCGGGCTGCGGCCCGTTTTCGCTGACCGGACAGCCAAACGCCATGGGCGGGCGGGAAGTGGGTGGGCTGGCGAACCAGCTGGCGGCGCACATGAACTTCGAGCCGGACGATCTTTCGCGCGTGGCGCGTTTCTGGGGAACCGAGCGGCTGGCACAAACGCCGGGGCTGATGGCGGTAGAGCTGTTTGACGCGATTGCCCGCGGCGAGGTGAAGGCGGTGTGGATCATGGGCACCAATCCTGCCGTGTCACTTCCCGACAGCCACGCGGTGTGCCAGGCCCTGGCAGCCTGCCCGCTGGTCATAGTATCTGAGGTGATGCAGGAGACGGACACCAGCCGGTTTGCTCATATCCGTTTTCCCGCCCTGGGCTGGGGCGAAAAAGACGGAACGGTGACCAATTCCGAGCGGCGTATTTCGCGCCAGCGCGCGTTTCTGCCTGCGCCGGGCGAGGCCAGACCGGACTGGTGGATCATCGCCCGGATCGCAGAGCAGCTCGGTTATGGCGATGCCTTCGCCTGGGAACACCCTCATGAGATATTTTGTGAACATGCGGCGCTGACGGCGTTTGAAAATAACGGCGAACGGGCGCTAAACCTGCGCGAACTGGCGTCGCTGTCGCGCGAGGCGTGGGACGAGCTGGCGCCTTATCAGTGGCATGCCGGTGATTTCCCGCAAAGAAATCTTGTACCGGTTGATCCTTCCTCACATGGGGCAGGCGTCGACGAATTGTACCCCTTGATACTGAATACCGGGCGGATCCGCGATCAGTGGCACACCATGACGCGCACGGGGTATGTTTCGCGCCTGATGCAGCATATCGATGAGCCTTTTATTGAGATGAACCCAACCGATGCGGCGCGCGCGGGGCTGACTGACGGCCAGCTGGCGCGGATAAGTTCCTCGCGCGGGGTCATGGTTGCCAGAGTACGTATCTCTACCGCACAGCGTGCGGGCGAGCTGTTTGCGCCGATGCACTGGAACGCGCAGTTTGCCCGGCAGGGGAAGGTCAACGCGCTGGTGGAAGGGCGGATTGATGCCTGGTCCGGCCAGCCGGAGAGTAAACAAACCGCGGTGAGGATCCTGCCCTGGCTACCCGCCTGGCAGGGGGAGCTGTATGCCCGCGAGTTGCCAGCGCTGCCGCTGTCGGTCTGCTGGTGGCGTAAAGCCTCACGTCTGACGGTGGCGGGGGAGCAGCCGTTGCTGTCGTGGGTCATGGCGTACGCCAGCGGTCGGGGCTGGCAGTTACAGGTGGCACAGACGGGAGAACGCAGCAGCGTGCTCGCCTGGCATCACGGCGAGCTGATGCTGGGCTACTGGGAGGGCCATACGCTGCCGGCGCTGGCGCATGCGTTTATTGAAGAAGCCTTTGCTGCTGCGCCCGTACAACTTGCTGAACGCCACGCGCTGCTGCACGGACAACGGCCGGGCGAAGATGCCGATCCCGGGCGAATTATCTGTAGCTGCTTTAGCGTGGGTGAAAATACGATACGTAAGGCGATAGCCGGAGGCTGTAATTCTGCCGCAGCGCTGGGCGTGAAGCTGCGTTGCGGTACGAACTGCGGCTCCTGCCTGCCGGAGCTGAAAGGGCTGTTGGGATAATAGTGTAAAGGCGTCAGGTGGCGGCTTCGCACCGGCACGAATTTGTAGGTCGGGTAAGGCGAAGCCGCCACCCGACAATTCTGTTCAGGATATTCCTGAAATTTCTGTTAAGACTGGTTTTCAGGGCTTATGGCGTTAACATAATAAGTGTTTGTTCATAAACACAGGTTCTGATTGACGACGTTGAAGGCTGTATCGTCCCGCATCCGTTTTTTGCTGTTACTCCCCCTTTTTACGGCTGGAGCCGTTCACGGTGCGCCGAAATCCTTCGTGCAGCAGGCGCAAAATCCGTTTGATAACAACGGCGATAGTCTGCCGGATCTCGGTATGGCGCAACCGACTACCGAAGGCGAAAAGCACCTGGCTGAAATGGCAAAGGCCTTCGGTGAAGCCAGTATGATCGATAACGGCCTGACGGCCGGGCAGCAGGCGCGACAGTTCGCGTTTGGCAAGGTGCGGGATGCCGTCAGCGGGGAAGTCAACGAGCAGATCGAATCCTGGCTTTCCCCCTGGGGTAACGCCAATGTCAATGTACTGGTGGATGACGACGGTAACTTTAACGGCAGCAGCGGAAGCTGGTTTATCCCCTGGAACGACAACACCCGCTATCTGAGCTGGAGCCAGCTTGGCCTGACGCAGCAGACAGACGGGCTGGTGAGCAACGTCGGGATCGGGCAGCGCTGGGTTGCCGGAAACTGGCTGCTGGGCTACAACACCTTTTACGACAACCTGCTGGAAGACAACCTGCAACGTGCCGGACTGGGCGCAGAGGCGTGGGGCGAAAACCTTCGCCTGTCGGCCAATTACTACCAGCCGTTCGCTGGCTGGCAGCCGCGTTCCGACATCCGGGAGCAGCGCATGGCGCGCGGGTACGACGTAACGGCCAAAGCCTGGCTTCCCTGGTTTCATCACCTGAACACCAGCGTCAGCTTTGAACAGTATTTTGGCGATAACGTCGATCTTTTTAACAGCGGTACGGGGTATCACAACCCGGTTGCGGTCAACCTGGGGCTGAACTATACCCCCGTTCCGCTGGTCACCCTGACGGCTGCCCATAAGCAGGGGGAGAGCGGCGTTAGCCAGAATAACCTCGGGCTGAAGCTCAACTATCGCTTTGGCGTGCCGCTGGCGAAACAGCTTTCCGCCGGGGAAGTGGCGGCGACGCGCTCGCTGCGGGGCAGCCGCTATGATTCACCTGAGCGTGATAATCTGCCCGTGATGGAATTCCGTCAGCGTAAAACCCTCTCGGTCTATCTGGCCACGCCGCCGTGGGATCTTAAGCCAGGCGAAACTGTGATGCTGAAGCTGCAAATTCGCAGCACGCACGGTATCCGTCAGATCCACTGGCTGGGTGATACCCAGGCGCTCAGCCTGACCTCACCGGCAAACAGCAACAGCAGCGATGGCTGGAGCATAATCATGCCCACCTGGAACGACGCGGAAGGGGCGAAAAACGAATGGCGGCTTACGGCCGTGGTGGAAGATAAGGATGGGCAGCGTGTCTCCTCCAATGAGATCACGCTTTCCGTGGTGCAACCGCTCGTCGCAATGCCTGCCGACGATCCACGGTGGAAGTTGCTGCCGGATGAGTAACTTAAAAAATGCGCTCCTGATGCACCCAGACGGCGGCTTCGACGCGGGATTTTAACTTCATTTTCTTCAGCATGTGTTTGACATGCACTTTGACCGTGCTCTCGGTGATGTCCAGACGGCGGGCGATCATTTTGTTCGGCAGACCCTGAGCAATCAGCTTCAGAATGTCGCGCTCGCGCGGGGTCAACTGGCTGACGTCACGGTCAGACGTGGCGCGGTTCGCACGCAGGCTGGCGGCCAGTACCGGCGTTAACGCTTCACTCAGCACCATCTCGCCTGCGGCAGCCTGTTGCAGCGCCTTGAGCAGATCTTCCGGCTCCATATCTTTCAGCAGATAGCCGTCTGCCCCCCGCTTGAGGGCGGTGACCACGTCTTCTTCATGGTTTGAGACGCTGAAGACCACCACCCGGCCAGAGAGGGATTTCTCCCGCAGCTTGTCGAGGGTTTCCAGGCCATTCATGCCCGGCATGTTGAGATCGAGCAAGATCAAATCAGGATCGAGCGATTCGGCAAGTTCAATACCCTGTTCGCCGTTGCTGGCTTCCCCGACGACGGTGATATCGGGCGCCATGCTGACAAGCTGTTTAACGCCAGTGCGCAGCATCGGATGATCGTCAATCAACAGGATAGATGCCGGTTCCTGATTAGTCATGGTTTTCTCCTTGAGCAGTTATGAGGGGCTTTTCGGGTATAAAGGTGACCACGACTTCGGTGCCACCTGACTCTCCCCGGCGAACCTGGCAATCACCGCGCAGGCTTTGCGCGCGGTCTCGCATGATGATTAAACCATAATGGTTCGTTCGTTCGGCATTTTCCGGCACGCCGCGGCCGTTATCCTGAACCCTGAGCTTCACCTGATTATCCTGGCAGCTGACGGTGACCGTGACGGCCGTCGCCTCGGCATGCTTGAGCACGTTGCTCAGGGCTTCACGGGCAATTTGCAGCACATGGATCGCCTGGTGAGAGGGGACAAAACGCGGTGGCAACTGGTAATCCAGCTTCACCGGGAAGCCCAGCCTGGCACTAAATTCCTGACAGCTGGACTCCAGCGCAGGGCGTAGCCCCGGCTCGGTGAGCTGTAAACGGAAGGTGGTCAGCAGCTCGCGAAGCTGAATCCACGAGGTGTTAAGCTCGTTGCGGATCTGGCTGAGCAGCTGTTTGCTGCTCTCGGGCATGCCTTCGTCCTGCATTTGCAGGCAACTCACCTGCATCTTCATGCAGGAGAGGGACTGGGCGATGGAGTCGTGCAGCTCGCGAGCGATGGTGGCGCGCTCCTCCATCACGATCAGCTGCTGCTGTTTCTCCTGGTGACGGTCGAGCGCCAGCGTGGCCGTGAGCTGCTCTACAAGAGTATCGACCAGCTGCTGCTGGTCGTGGCTCAGATGACGTCCGGCGGGCAGGGTGGCCAGCAAAATACCGTACTGGGTATGGCTGTCCATCAGCCGCCACTTGAGGGTCGTGCCGCTGGTGGTAAGCGGCGGCAAGCCGCGCGGGCAAAGATGACACCCTTTATCGTCGCAGGAGACGTCCGACTGACAGGTAAATTCCTGATGGTTTTCCTCATCTTCAACGTCATAAACCCGTAGCTCAAGATCGTGGAGCAGAGTCAGGTTTTGCAGGCCGTTCAGTACCGGCGAGAGACGCTCGCAAAGCGGTACCTGCATATGCAGGCGACGGTTCGCCTGCCAGAGGAAAGAGAGGATCTCGTTTTTCTGCTCAAGCCCGGCGGTTTTCTCCTGAACGCGTTTTTCCAGTACCGCGTAGCTTTCAGATAGCTCCGCCGACATGGTGTTGAGCGCCTCGCCGAGCATCGCCATTTCGTTGCGCCCGCTGATGTGCGTGCGTTGGGTAAAATCGCGCTGTGTGACGGCGCGGGCCATCGCCAGGAGTTGCTTCCAGGGGTTAAGCAACCGCGCGCGCAGCCAGATAACCGTGAAAATCAGCAGCAAACCCATAAACAGCGCCATTGCGCGGTGAACCATCACCACGCGGTCAATGCGTAACTCTGTGGTGCGATCGAACGAGGAGACGAGATGATCGATGCGTGACACAAACCCGGCGACATCCTGGGCGACCGTTTCCCGGTCTTCCGCCCGCTTTAACCCGGGCTCCAGCTGGGTATGCCAGTAGCCCTGAAGCGCCTTAAGCTGAGATTGCTGGCCGTCACGGATGGCGGCTCTTTCCAGTTCAGGGCTGAATGCGGTACGCTCCATTTCGTCGATAAGCGGTTGGTCAGCCTGCGTCAGCGGCACCGACGCCAGCAGCCGGTAACTCTGCATACGTAGCGAGCCTGCCTCGTTGATGGCATGCGCATTACCCTGCACACCCTGTACCAGCCAGCCAGAAATAGCCATGCCGGTCACACCGATAGCGGTGGACAGCAGAACAATAAGCGCCAGCTGGTTAACCAGCGTCAGCGGAGATAAACATCTTTTTAACATAGAGTTGCCGGGCTCCTGACGTGACCTGATTGCAGGAATGGCGCTATTCTGGTGCATACCCTGGAGTATACCCATACCAATAAAGGATTACCTCTAAATTGCCAGGGAGGTAACGGTTAGTGGGTGGACGAAGCAGGGATGCGTCAGCACCGTGAAAAACCACACCTTTTTTACGTTTTGCATCTACTCATTAAGAGTGATGGCTTTTTTTTCGCCGCAAAACCTCCCACTTTTCCTTTGATTTATATCAACTTACCGCCGCCCTAAAGCCCTAATGTTTGCAGCATCATTCGAGAATCAGAGGTGTCTATGAGTCACTCTTCCGCTCCCGAAAGGGAAACTGGTGCCGTTATTACAGACTGGCGTCCAGAGGATCCGGCGTTCTGGCAACAGCGCGGCCACCGTATAGCAAGTCGTAATCTGTGGATTTCCGTGCCATGTCTGTTACTGGCGTTTTGCGTCTGGATGTTGTTCAGTGCGGTTGCGGTTAACCTGCCAAAAGTGGGCTTTACCTTTACCACCGATCAGCTGTTTATGTTGACTGCGTTGCCGTCGCTTTCAGGCGCACTGCTGCGCGTTCCTTACGCGTTTATGGTGCCGGTCTTTGGTGGTCGTCGCTGGACGGCTTTCAGTACCGGGATCATGATCGTGCCGTGCGTGTGGCTCGGTTTTGCGGTGCAGGATACCTCTACACCGTTTAGCGTGTTCGTGATTATCTCTCTGCTGTGCGGCTTTGCGGGGGCGAACTTTGCGTCCAGTATGGCAAACATCAGCTTCTTCTTCCCGAAAGCGAAGCAGGGTGGTGCGCTGGGCATTAACGGCGGTCTGGGTAACATGGGCGTGAGCGTGATGCAGCTGATTGCTCCGCTGGCGATCTCGGTCTCCATCTTTGCGGCGTTTGGCGGCGGCGGTGTGACGCAGCCCGACGGTTCAGTGCTGTTCCTGCAAAATGCCTCCTGGATTTGGGTACCGTTCCTGGTGGTCTTTACCCTGGCGGCATGGTTCTTCATGAACGACCTGTCCGCGTCCAAAGCGTCCCTGAGCGAGCAGCTGCCGGTTCTGAAACGTGGCCACCTGTGGGTAATGGCACTGCTGTATCTGGCGACCTTCGGCTCGTTCATCGGTTTCTCCGCAGGCTTTGCCATGCTGTCGAAAACCCAGTTCCCGGACGTACAGATCCTTCAGTTTGCCTTCTTCGGTCCGTTTATTGGCGCGCTGGCACGTTCGCTGGGCGGGATGATCTCCGACCGTCTGGGCGGAACGCGCGTTACGCTGGTGAACTTTGTATTGATGGCCATCTTCTGTGCACTGCTGTTCCTGACGCTGCCTGCGGGTGGTGAGGGAGGTAACTTCTTTGCCTTCTTCGGCGTCTTCATGGTGCTGTTCCTGACCGCCGGGCTGGGCAGTGCGTCTACTTTCCAGATGATCTCTGTCATCTTCCGCAAGCTGACCATGGACCGCGTGAAAGCGCAGGGCGGGAGCGACGAGCAGGCGATGCGTGAAGCCGCCACCGATACCGCTGCGGCGCTTGGGTTTATCTCTGCGATTGGCGCGATTGGCGGCTTCTTTATTCCAAAAGCGTTCGGTATCTCACTGGATCTGACCGGCTCTCCGGCGGGTGCGATGAAGGTATTCCTCGTCTTCTATATCGCCTGTGTGGTCATCACCTGGCTGGTATATGGCCGTAATACCAAGAAAAACAAGTAAGCTTGATTATCCGTTTGCGCGGCCTGAGTGCCGCGCTTTTTTTAATCGCTTAATAGTTACAACATACTAATAGCGTTTCCCGTAGTCGCACGCAGGTAACGCTGTGATCGCCATCGCTTTACAGGTGTCTCTACCCCTTAATACCTTAGATGTTAAATTTTGCTCCACTTATTGTACGATAAATAAAATATATCCATATAAATCATTGAGTTAAAAAATATTAACAGCTACCGCTTTGGTGGTATTTGATCTAATCCCCCCCTCAGAGACCCCCCTCCGTCTTGATCGTTATCAATTCTCACCATCTTTCATAGCGTTACCTTCGCTGCAAATCAGCAATGTCGATTTAGAGAGCCACAGGCTCCACACAGGAGATACCCGATGAGCAAATTTTTGGACCGGTTTCGCTACTTCAAACAGAAGGGTGAAACTTTTGCCGATGGGCACGGCCAGGTTCTGGATACCAACCGGGACTGGGAAGACGGTTACCGTCAACGCTGGCAGCATGACAAAGTTGTCCGTTCTACCCACGGTGTAAACTGCACTGGCTCATGTAGCTGGAAGATTTTCGTTAAAAACGGTCTGGTGACCTGGGAAATGCAGCAGACCGACTATCCGCGTACCCGTCCGGATATGCCGAACCATGAACCGCGCGGCTGCCCGCGTGGGGCCAGCTACTCCTGGTATCTCTACAGCGCCAACCGTCTGAAATACCCGCTGATGCGTAAACGCCTGATGAAAATGTGGCGTGAAGCGAAAGTGCAGCACAGCGATCCGGTTGATGCCTGGGCATCCATCATCGAGGACGCCGACAAAGCGAAAAGCTTCAAACAGGCGCGTGGTCGCGGTGGTTTCGTTCGTTCTTCCTGGAAAGAGGTGAACGAGCTGATTGCGGCCTCCAACGTCTATACCGTGAAAACTTACGGTCCTGACCGCGTGGCAGGCTTCTCGCCAATCCCGGCAATGTCGATGGTCTCTTACGCCTCCGGCGCGCGCTACCTTTCACTTATCGGCGGTACCTGTCTGAGCTTCTACGACTGGTACTGCGACCTGCCGCCAGCGTCGCCGCAGACCTGGGGCGAACAGACCGACGTGCCGGAGTCCGCTGACTGGTACAACTCCAGCTACATCATCGCCTGGGGCTCTAACGTTCCGCAGACTCGTACCCCTGATGCGCACTTCTTTACCGAAGTACGTTACAAAGGGACTAAAACCGTCGCGGTGACCCCGGACTACGCCGAAATCGCCAAACTGTGCGACCTGTGGCTGGCACCGAAACAGGGTACTGATGCCGCCATGGCGCTGGCGATGGGCCACGTCATGTTGCGTGAATTCCACCTCGACAAGCCAAGCCAGTATTTCACCGATTACGTGCGTCGCTACACCGACATGCCAATGTTGGTGATGCTTGAAGAGCGTGACGGCTATTACGCCGCTGGCCGTATGCTGCGTGCTGCGGATCTTGTGGACGCGCTGGGTCAGGAAAACAACCCGGAGTGGAAAACGGTCGCCTGCAACAGCAACGGCGAGCTGGTGGCGCCAAACGGTTCTATCGGCTTCCGCTGGGGAGAAAAAGGCAAATGGAACCTGGAACAGCGTAACGGCACCACGGGTGAAGAGACAGAACTTCGCCTCAGCATGCTGGGCAGCCAGGACGAAATCGCCGATGTCGGCTTCCCGTACTTTGGTGGTGAAGGTTCCGAGCACTTCAACAAGGTTGAGCTGCAAAACGTTCTGATGCACAAACTGCCGGTTAAGCGCCTGCAACTGGCGGACGGTTCTACCGCTCTGGTCACTACGGTCTACGATCTGACCATGGCGAACTATGGCCTGGAGCGCGGTCTGAACGATGAAAACTGCGCGACCAGCTATGACGACGTGAAGGCTTATACACCAGCCTGGGCGGAGCAGATCACCGGTGTGCCACGCGCCCAAATCACCCGTATCGCCCGCGAATTTGCGGAAAACGCAGACAAAACTCACGGTCGCTCCATGATCATCGTCGGTGCCGGTCTGAACCACTGGTATCACCTCGATATGAACTATCGCGGCCTGATCAACATGCTGATCTTCTGCGGCTGCGTCGGGCAGAGCGGCGGCGGCTGGGCGCACTACGTGGGCCAGGAAAAACTGCGTCCGCAGACCGGCTGGCAGCCGCTGGCGTTTGCCCTTGACTGGCAGCGTCCGGCTCGTCACATGAACAGCACCTCCTACTTCTATAACCACTCCAGCCAGTGGCGCTACGAGACGGTGACCGCGCAGGAGTTGCTGTCGCCGATGGCGGATAAATCCCGCTACAGCGGCCATCTGATTGACTTCAACGTGCGCGCTGAACGCATGGGCTGGCTGCCGTCTGCACCGCAGTTGGGCACTAACCCGCTGCGCATTGCGGAAGCGGCGAAGAAAGCGGGCATGTCACCGGTGGACTACACCGTGAAATCGCTGAAGGATGGCTCAATCCGTTTTGCGGCAGAACAGCCTGAGAACGGCAAAAACCATCCGCGTAACCTGTTCATCTGGCGCTCCAACCTGCTGGGTTCGTCCGGTAAAGGCCATGAGTACATGCTGAAATACCTGCTCGGTACCGAAAACGGTATTCAGGGTAAGGATCTCGGCAAGCAGGGCGGCGTGAAGCCAGAAGAAGTTGAATGGAAAGACAACGGTCTGGACGGCAAGCTGGATCTGGTGGTAACGCTGGACTTCCGTCTGTCCAGTACCTGCCTGTACTCCGATATCGTGCTGCCTACCGCCACCTGGTACGAAAAAGACGACATGAATACGTCGGATATGCATCCGTTTATTCATCCGCTGTCTGCGGCCGTTGACCCGGCGTGGGAATCAAAAAGCGACTGGGAAATCTATAAAGACATCGCGAAGAAATTCTCCGAAGTCTGTGTAGGGCACCTGGGCAAAGAGACCGACGTGGTGACGCTGCCAATCCAGCACGACTCCGCTGCCGAACTGGCGCAGCCGCTTGACGTGAAGGACTGGAAAAAAGGCGAATGCGACCTGATCCCGGGCGTGACCGCGCCGCACATTATTCCGGTTGAACGTGATTACCCGGCAACGTACGAGCGCTTTACCTCTATCGGTCCGCTGATGGAGAAGATCGGTAACGGCGGTAAAGGCATCGCCTGGAACACCCAGAGCGAAATGGACCTGCTGCGCAAGCTCAATTACACCAAAGCAGACGGCCCGGCCAAAGGCCAGCCAATGCTGAACACGGCAATTGATGCAGCGGAAATGATCCTGACCCTGGCACCGGAAACCAATGGCCACGTGGCGGTGAAAGCGTGGGCGGCTCTGAGTGAATTTACCGGCCGTGACCATACGCATCTGGCGAAGAATAAAGAAGAAGAGAAAATCCGCTTCCGCGATATTCAGGCTCAGCCGCGCAAGATTATCTCCAGCCCGACCTGGTCTGGCCTCGAAGATGAACATGTGTCCTATAACGCCGGATACACCAACGTTCACGAGCTGATCCCATGGCGCACGCTCTCTGGCCGTCAGTCTCTCTATCAGGATCACCAGTGGATGCGTGACTTCGGTGAAAGCCTGCTGGTTTACCGTCCGCCAATCGATACCCGCTCCGTGAAAGCGGTGATGGGGGCGAAATCAAACGGTAACCCTGAGAAGGCACTGAACTTCCTGACGCCGCACCAGAAGTGGGGTATCCACTCCACCTACAGCGACAACCTGCTGATGCTGACGCTGTCGCGCGGGGGGCCGATCGTCTGGATGAGCGAAGCGGACGCCAAAGATCTGGGTATCGAAGATAACGACTGGATCGAAGTGTTCAACAGCAACGGTGCCCTGACGGCACGTGCGGTGGTGAGCCAGCGTGTACCAGCCGGGATGACCATGATGTACCACGCGCAGGAACGTATCGTTAACCTGCCGGGTTCAGAGATCACCGAGCAGCGCGGCGGTATTCACAACTCTGTGACCCGTATTACGCCGAAACCGACGCATATGATCGGCGGCTATGCCCAGCTGGCCTACGGCTTTAACTACTACGGCACTGTAGGATCAAACCGCGATGAGTTTGTGGTGGTACGTAAGATGAAGAATATTAACTGGTTAGATGGCGAAGGTAATGACCAGGTACAGGAGAGCGTAAAATGAAAATTCGTTCACAAGTCGGCATGGTGCTGAATCTGGATAAATGCATCGGCTGTCATACCTGCTCAGTCACCTGTAAAAACGTCTGGACCAGCCGTGAAGGTATGGAGTACGCCTGGTTCAACAACGTGGAAAGTAAGCCGGGCACCGGCTTCCCGACCGACTGGGAAAACCAGGAGAAGTGGAAGGGCGGCTGGATCCGTAAAATCAACGGCAAACTGCAACCGCGCATGGGTAACCGTGCGATGCTGCTCGGTAAAATCTTTGCTAACCCGCATCTGCCGGGCATCGACGATTACTACGAGCCGTTTGATTACGACTATCAGAACCTGCACAACGCGCCGGAAAGCAAACACCAGCCGATCGCCCGTCCTCGCTCGCTGATCACCGGTAAGCGCATGGACAAAATTACCAGCGGTCCAAACTGGGAGGAAATTCTGGGCGGCGAGTTCGAAAAACGCGCCAAAGACCAGAACTTCGAGAACATGCAGAAGGCGATGTACGGCCAGTTCGAAAACACTTTCATGATGTATCTGCCGCGCCTGTGCGAACACTGCCTTAACCCGGCGTGCGTGGCGACCTGCCCAAGCGGCGCCATCTACAAGCGTGAAGAAGATGGCATTGTGCTGATCGACCAGGACAAGTGCCGCGGCTGGCGTATGTGCATCACCGGCTGCCCGTACAAAAAAATCTACTTTAACTGGAAGAGCGGTAAGTCTGAGAAGTGTATCTTCTGCTACCCGCGTATCGAAGCCGGTATGCCGACCGTCTGCTCTGAGAGCTGCGTAGGGCGTATCCGCTACCTCGGCGTGCTGCTGTACGACGCGGATGCGATTGAAAATGCCGCAAGCACCGAGAACGAGAAAGATCTGTATCAGCGTCAGCTGGACGTCTTCCTCGATCCGAACGATCCGAAGGTGATCGAGCAGGCGCTGAAAGACGGTATTCCGCAGAGCGTGATTGACGCCGCACAGCAGTCCCCGGTGTACAAAATGGCGATGGACTGGAAGCTGGCGCTGCCGCTGCACCCGGAATACCGCACGTTGCCGATGGTCTGGTACGTGCCGCCGCTGTCTCCGATTCAGTCTGCGGCTGACGCAGGTGAACTGGGCAGCAACGGCATTCTGCCGGACGTGGAAAGCCTGCGTATTCCAGTTCAGTATCTGGCCAACCTGCTGACGGCCGGGGATACCCAGCCGGTGCTGCTGGCGCTGAAACGTATGCTGGCGATGCGTCACTTCAAACGTGCGGAAACCGTTGACGGCGTTAACGATACCCGCGCGCTGGAAGAGGTCGGCCTGACCGAAGCGCAGGCGCAGGAGATGTACCGCTATCTGGCAATCGCTAACTACGAAGATCGTTTCGTGGTGCCGAGCAGTCACCGCGAGCTGGCTCGCGAGGCCTTCCCGGAGAAAAGTGGGTGTGGCTTTACCTTTGGCGACGGTTGCCACGGGTCAGACAGCAAATTCAACCTGTTCAACAGCCGCCGCATCGACGCGATGGATGTGACCAGCAAAACGGAGCCGCACCAATGATTGAACTCGTCATTGTTTCGCGTCTGCTCGAGTACCCTGATGCTGCGCTTGTGCAGCATCAACAGGAACTCTTTGATGCACTCGCGTCATCTGAAAACCTGGATAAAGAGGATGCCCAGACGCTGGGCATTTTCCTCCGCGACCTGCTGGCGCGCGATCTTCTTGATGCGCAGGCGGACTACAGCCAGCTGTTTGACCGTGGTCGTGCCACGTCTCTATTGCTGTTCGAACACGTTCACGGTGAATCCCGCGACCGTGGTCAGGCGATGGTGGATCTGATGGCCCAGTACGAGCAGCACGGTTTGCAACTCGACAGCCGCGAGCTGCCGGATCACCTGCCTCTGTACCTGGAATATCTGGCGCAGCTGCCGAAAGAGGAAGCGGTGGGCGGGTTGCAGGACATCGCTCCCATTCTGGCGTTGCTCGGCGCACGTCTCCAGCAACGTGAGAGCAATTATGCAGTCCTGTTCGATCTGCTGGTGAAACTGGCTAACGCCTCGGTTGACAGTCAAAAAGTGGCGGAAAAAATTGCGGATGAAGCCCGTGACGACACCCCACAAGCACTGGATGCCGTCTGGGAAGAAGAACAGGTGAAATTCTTTGCTGACCAGAGCTGTGGCGAATCTGAAATCTCCGCGCATCAGCGTCGTTTTGCCGGAGCGGTGGCTCCGCAATATTTGAATATCTCTAACGGAGGACAGCACTAATGCACTTCCTGAATATGTTCTTCTTTGACATTTACCCGTATATCGCGGGCACCGTGTTCCTGGTGGGAAGCTGGCTGCGTTATGACTATGGCCAGTACACCTGGCGTGCTGCCTCCAGCCAGATGCTGGATCGTAAAGGGATGAACCTGGCGTCAAACCTGTTCCACATCGGGATTTTGGGGATTTTCGCCGGTCACTTCCTGGGGATGCTGACCCCGCACTGGATGTACGAAGCGTGGCTGCCGATTGACGTGAAGCAGAAGATGGCGATGCTCGCCGGTGGCGCCTGCGGCGTGATGACCCTGGTGGGTGGTCTGTTGCTGCTGAAACGCCGTCTGTTCAGCCCACGCGTGCGGGCTACCACGACCGGAGCGGACATCCTGATCCTCTCCCTGCTGATGGTGCAGTGTGCGCTGGGTCTGCTGACCATTCCATTCTCTGCTCAGCATATGGACGGCAGCGAGATGATGAAGCTGGTGGGATGGGCGCAGTCTGTCGTGACCTTCCGCGGGGGCGCTTCTGAGCATCTGGACGGCGTGGCGTTCATCTTCCGCGTTCACCTGGTGCTGGGTATGACCCTGTTTGTGCTGTTCCCGTTCTCTCGCCTGGTGCACATCTGGAGTGCGCCGGTGGAGTACCTGACGCGCAAATATCAGATCGTGCGTGCTCGTCGCTGATTCGCTGTATTGATACAACCCCGCATTTGCGGGGTTTTTTTGTCCTGGAATCAGTGTTTCGTGCGGATGCCGGGTGGCGGCTGCGCCTTACCCGGCCTACGGAATTCACTATGCTCGGATCGAACCCTGGTCGAAGCTTCTCATCTTTCCCCGCATGGGAGAACCATGGGGCATTGTGCTTTTGGAGAGTGCTAAAGAATCTGGAAGTGATGGTGGTGGGGGAAGGATTCGAACCTTCGAAGTCGATGACGGCAGATTTACAGTCTGCTCCCTTTGGCCGCTCGGGAACCCCACCAGGGGTAATTCATATTTTGAGGTAAAGCTGGAGATGGTGGTGGGGGAAGGATTCGAACCTTCGAAGTCGATGACGGCAGATTTACAGTCTGCTCCCTTTGGCCGCTCGGGAACCCCACCACGGGGTAATGCTTTTAACTGGCCTGCTTCCTGTTGGAAGCGGGGCGCATCATATCAAATGAGACGCCCCTGTAAAGCATTCCTTTAGGAAAATGAAGCTGTTTGCCTGCTTTTTATCCGTAAAGGCGTAAAGCTAATCAATTCATTTTCCGAAGGATTAAAGAATAATCGTTCTGTTGCCGTACACAAAGACGCGCTGAGCAAGTACCTGATAAAGCGCACGGCTCAGTACGTTCTTCTCAACGTCACGGCCAGCTCGCATCATATCTTCTGCCGTGTAGGTGTGATCCACGTGGATCACGTCCTGCATGATGATTGGGCCTTCGTCCAGATTATCATTCACGTAGTGCGCGGTTGCGCCAATGATCTTCACCCCACGCTCGTATGCCTGGTGATACGGACGCGCGCCAATAAAGGCTGGCAGGAAGGAGTGGTGGATGTTGATAATTTTGTTCGGGAAGCGCGCCACGAAGGATGGCGTCAGCACGCGCATGTATTTTGCCAGCACCACGTAGTCCGGGTTATGCGCTTCAATCGCAGCAGCCATCAGGTTGTCGTGCTCTTCGCGGGTATGACCTTCATGGCTGACCAGTTCAAACGGAATGTCGAAACGTTCAACCAGCGTACGCAGCGTCTCGTGGTTGCCAATGACGGCGGCAATTTCGACGTCCAGGCCACCGTAGTTGGCTTTCATCAGCAGATCGCCCAGGCAGTGCGCCTCTTTGGTGACCAGAATGACAATGCGGCGACGACCCGCCGGGTTTAGCTCGCGCACCGAGCCTTCCGGCAGGGCGCTGTCCAGATCGGCAAGCAGGGTTGTGTCGTTGAAAATACCTTCCAGCTCGGTACGCATAAAGAAGCGACCGGTACGGTGGTCAACGAACTCGTTGTTCTGCACGATATTCAGTTCATGCTTGTAGCAAATGTTGGTAATTCGTGCGATCAGTCCTTTTTGATCGGGACAGATAGTGCGCAGAACTTTACGTTGTAATGATTGCATCGCCGGGAAATCCTGTTTATGTATTTGCGAAGTCTGAGTTGTCAGGCATTACTGCCGCAACACTTTTTAAATTTTTTTCCTGAACCACAGGGGCAGGGATCGTTACGACCGAATTGCGGACGTGTGCCGTCAATATAATACCATTGCCCGCTGTCCTTTAAGAACCGTGAGCGTTCAATGATGGCGCCGGGTTTGTTTTGTTCGCTAAAGCGGGCGACAAAACTGACATAGCCCTCGTTGGCATCGCGGCCGGGAGCGGCATCAAAGATGGTAAGGCCCAGCCAGACGGTGTTGGCAAATCCGGCTTCAATCTCTTGCCGAAAATCGGCAGCATCACAGGACGGATGCCAGGTTTTAATCAGGTAGTCTGCGTTTTTGATCACAAAAGCAGTATACCGCGAGCGCATAAGGTGTGACGGGTCTGGTGCAACCTGCTCGCCAGAAAGATATCGCTGGCAACATAGGCTATACTCCAGAGCGCTACCACAGGGGCAGAGTTGAGACACGATTCTCTTCCTGGAACAAAAAATAAGGCGTTAAACGCTTAAGGTAGCAATATGTTAACTGAGCAGGTGCGTTGACGCTATGTCGGGAATCCAGGGGAAGTAAAACAGGGCTAATGAGAAAGGTAAAAATTGGACTGGCGTTGGGCTCAGGTGCAGCCCGGGGTTGGTCACATATTGGCGTTATCAATACCTTAAACCAGATGGGGATTGACGTTGATATTGTCGCAGGATGTTCTATCGGGTCGCTGGTCGGATCCGCGTACGCCTGCGGTAAGCTCCCGCAGCTTGAAAGCTGGGTGCGCTCCTTTAGTTACTGGGATGTACTGCGCCTGATGGATCTCTCCTGGCAGCGTGGCGGCCTGCTGCGCGGCGAACGCGTATTCAATCAGTTTCGTAAGATAATGCCCCTCGCTGACTTCAGCCACTGCCAAATGCCTTTCGGCGCCGTTGCAACCAACCTCAGTACGGGCAGGGAGTTATGGCTCACCGAAGGGGATATTCATCTCGCCGTTCGCGCATCCTGTAGCATGCCTGGGTTAATGGCGCCTGTGCCTCATAATGGCTACTGGCTCGTTGATGGTGGCGTGGTGAATCCTGTCCCCATCTCTCTGACGCGCGCCATGGGGGCAGATATCGTCATAGCAGTGGATTTACAGCACGACGCTCACCTTATGCAGCAGGATTTGATGCCGGTTAATCTTCAGAGCGATGATGCGGAAGAAGAGAAACTTGCCTGGCATGCGCGTTTACGCGGCAGAATAGGGCGCCTGACTGCCCGTCGCACGGTGACCGCGCCGAACGCCATTGAAATCATGACGACCTCCATTCAAATTCTTGAGAATCGCCTGAAGCGAAACCGTATGGCTGGCGATCCTCCGGATATTCTTATTCAGCCCTATTGTCCACAAATCTCTACCCTTGATTTCCACCGGGCTGAGGCCGCCATAGCAGCGGGCTCGTTAGCCGTCGAAAAGAAAATAGATGAACTGTTGCCTTTTGTGCGTACAGCACGTTAAGCACTTTTTTGATTACTTCAGCAAAATCTGACAGGCGATAGTACCAATAGCATGCCACTATTGAGTAACTGTCAGCCAGGGGAGGAACCATGACACAGCCATTGGCCGGAAAACATATTTTGATAGTAGAAGACGAGCCCGTTTTCCGATCGCTACTGGATTCGTGGTTATCCTCACTGGGTGCAACCACGTCCCTTGCCGAAGATGGCGTCGAGGCACTGGAAAAAATGGCCAGCATGGCGCCTGATCTGATGATCTGCGATCTCGAGATGCCGCGCATGGACGGATTAATGCTGGTGGAAAACCTGCGTAACGAAGGTTATCAGACACCGATACTGGTGATCTCGGCAACCGAAAATATGGCGGAAATTGCTAAGGCGTTGCGTTTGGGTGTGCAGGATATCCTGCTCAAACCGGTTAAAGATTTAAACCGACTGCGTGAAACGGTGTTGGCCTGCCTGTATCCCAATATGTTTAATTCCCGGGTGGAAGAAGAAGAACGTCTTTTCCAGGACTGGGATGCTTTAGTCAGTAATCCGCTCGCGGCCGCGAAGCTGCTTCAGGAACTTCAGCCGCCGGTGCAGCAAAATATCTCTCATTGCAGAGTAAATTATCGCCAGCTGGTAGCGGCTGACCAGCCTGGACTGGTGCTGGATATTGCGCCGCTATCAGATTCCGACCTCGCTTTTTATTGCCTGGATGTTACCCGAGCGGGAGATAACGGCGTTCTGGCGGCCTTATTACTCCGTGCGCTGTTTAATGGATTGCTACAGGAACAATTATCCCATCAGGGGCAACGACTTCCTGAGTTAGGCAGTTTACTAAAACAGGTCAACCAACTTTTTCGCCAGGCCAATTTGCCGGGGCAGTTCCCGCTTCTGGTTGGCTATTATCACAGCGGGTTGAATAACCTTATTCTGGTCTCTGCTGGATTAAATGCCACGCTGAATACCGGCGAACACCATATACAGGTGAGTAACGGTGTGCCGTTGGGAACGTTGGGTAATACTTACCTTAATCAAATTAGCCATCGCTGCACCTCCTGGCAGTGCCAAATTTGGGGTGCCGGTGGGCGGTTACGCTTAATGTTGTCCACGGAGTAAGCAGTCAGGTTTTATTTTTCAGATTGCTGTACCTGTGTTTTTGCTGGCAGTGCTACTATCGCTGCAAGTTTCATGCGTATTTGTCTTAATTGATCGGCAACGCGTTCTTTTCAGACCCGTATTAGTGGCTGAGACTGTATACTCAACGCGTTATTCAATGCATAAAAGTTCAAAACTTGAACAGTTCAGGAGAATTTCAATGGCTGCCCTAAATTCGAAAGTCAGAAAGGCCGTTATCCCGGTGGCGGGATTGGGTACCAGGATGTTGCCAGCGACGAAGGCAATCCCAAAAGAGATGCTGCCTCTGGTTGATAAGCCATTAATCCAGTATGTCGTGAATGAGTGTATTGCGGCAGGTATCACCGAAATTGTGCTGGTGACGCATTCATCTAAAAACTCAATCGAAAACCATTTCGATACCAGTTTCGAACTCGAAGCAATGCTGGAAAAACGCGTAAAGCGCCAGCTGCTGGAGGAAGTGCAGTCTATTTGCCCTCCACACGTTACCATTATGCAGGTTCGTCAGGGCCTGGCGAAGGGCCTGGGGCACGCAGTATTGTGTGCACATCCGGTAGTGGGTGATGAGCCGGTCGCGGTTATTCTGCCAGACGTGATCCTTGATGAGTATGAGTCCGATCTTTCCCAGGAAAACCTGGCGGAAATGATTAAACGCTTCGACGAAACCGGCAGCAGCCAGATTATGGTTGAGCCAGTCGACGATGTGACTGCTTACGGTGTGGTTGACTGCAAAGGTGTTGCCCTGCAACCTGGTGAAAGCGTACCAATGGTTGGCGTTGTTGAAAAACCTAAAGCGGACGTCGCGCCGTCTAACCTTGCTGTCGTTGGCCGTTACGTACTGAGTGCTGAAATCTGGGCGCTGCTGGCCAAAACGCCTCCGGGTGCGGGCGATGAAATCCAGCTGACGGATGCTATCGATATGCTGATCGAGAAAGAGACCGTGGAAGCCTACCATATGAAAGGTAAGAGCCATGACTGCGGTAATAAGCTCGGTTATATGCAGGCATTCGTCGAATATGGCATTCGCCATAACAGCCTGGGTGAAGAATTTAAAGCCTGGCTCAAAGGTAGCGTGGGTATTAAGTAATAAACTCACGGACCAGTGAACAAGACCGGTGTGGCGATGCCCACCGGTTTTTTTATGCCTGTCGATCCGTAATTGGCTGGAGATTGTCAAGGACGTTAAATAGTGAGCCAGGCAATATGACAGAATGTAAGGAGATGTTTGGGGAATATTATGGGCATAAAAAATCCCGCATTAAGCGGGATTTTTCAGAATCTTTCCAGATTAATCCTTGATCAGGAAGTCATCCAGTTGTTTACCTTGTTCGTCCATAGCTTTCTTGATTACAGCAGGAGTACGACCCTGGCCGGTCCAGGTTTTCTCTTCGCCGTTCTCGTCGATGTAGCTATATTTAGCAGGACGTGCTGCGCGTTTTGCTTTGGTACCGGTTTTAGCCGCAGCCATGCTGTTCAGCAATTCGTTTGGATCGATACCATCGGCAATCAGCATTTCGCGATACTGTTGCAGTTTACGTGTACGTTCTTCGATTTCAGCCGCTGCTGCGCTTTCTTCTTCACGACGTTCGTTAACGACAACTTCTAATTTTTCGAGCATCTCTTCAAGCGTTTCAAGGGTACATTCTCTTGCCTGCGCACGAAGAGTACGGATGTTGTTCAGAATTTTAAGTGCTTCGCTCATTGTAGTAATCTCAAACTTATAATGGGGGTGGGTTTGTTGTCCTAATAATAGAGCGTTAATTTCACTTGTGCAATAGGTTGGAATGTAAGGAATTCAAAAAATACAAAATTAATGACGCTATTATTAATTACGCTAACTTAAATTTCATTGTTTGCTGGGGCGATGAGATATCGTTTCAAACGGCAAAAGCGCGTCATTTGCATGTTTGTTTTGTGACTTTTACCTCAGGAATTATAGTTGCGGTTGATAAATATCAGCCTTTCGTATTACTCCGGCTAAGCGCAGCGAACAGAAGAATAGTTAATAAATAGTGAATTTTAAAGATTGCAGAAGCCACTATAAAAAGAAGTGTTATCTCCGGTGTCGAGTTCGCCTTATTGTCCGTGCTAAAAGCCTTTACTGTCTGTTTTAACGCATTATTTTGCGCTATCAACGAAGAGTTTATTGGTGCAGAACAGCCTGGAGCACGCAGCCCGCCGCTGATGACAATACAAAATATGGTACAATGATCCATCGGGAATATTACACATTGATTAGGGTTCTTCGGCCAATGGCACAACTTTATTTCTACTATTCGGCAATGAATGCAGGGAAATCGACGGCGTTACTGCAATCCTCATACAATTATCAGGAGCGGGGGATGCGTACCGTAGTTTATACCGCCGAAATCGACGATCGCTTTGGGGCAGGGAAGGTAAGCTCAAGAATAGGGCTCTCGTCGCCTGCAAGGCTGTTTAACCCTGAAACGGACCTGCTTGAGGACATTCGTGCCCAGCATGCCTCTAAGCCTGTCCATTGCGTGCTGGTAGATGAAAGCCAGTTCCTGACCCGTGAGCAGGTCCATGCGCTTTCAGAGGTCGTTGATGAGCTGGATATTCCCGTTCTTTGCTATGGATTACGCACTGACTTTCGCGGTGAGTTATTTGCCGGTAGCCAGTATCTGCTCGCCTGGTCGGATAAGCTGGTTGAGCTGAAAACTATCTGCTTTTGTGGCCGCAAGGCAAGTATGGTTCTTCGCCTGGACCAGTCGGGTAAGCCTTATGCTGATGGCGAGCAGGTGGTGATAGGGGGCAATGAACGTTATGTCTCGGTCTGCCGCAAGCATTATAAAGAGGCGCTGGCTGTAGGCTCGCTGACGGCGTTACAGGGCGACAATCGCAAATAAAAAAAATGTCTTACGGATCCTCAGATATAAAAAAACCCGCCAGCGGCGGGTTTTTTTTCACACTGTCAATCAAGCATTTTTCTTCGCTTTCTTGTCAGCCTTTACAACTGCGGGGATGTCAACTTTTACGGCAGCGACATCGCTTTCAGTGAAGTTACGACCGTAATAGGTATCCAGCAGGATCTGTTTCAGTTCGGAAATCAGTGGGTAGCGCGGGTTAGCACCAGTACACTGGTCATCGAATGCATCTTCAGACAGCTTATCTACGTGAGCGAGGAAGTCAGCTTCCTGAACGCCTGCTTCGCGGATAGATTTAGGAATACCCAGTTCAGCCTTCAGGCTTTCCAGCCATGCCAGCAGTTTCTCGATCTTCGCTGCAGTACGGTCGCCCGGTGCGCTCAGACCCAGGTGGTCTGCGATTTCAGCGTAGCGACGACGAGCTTGCGGACGGTCGTACTGGCTGAATGCAGTCTGCTTGGTTGGGTTGTCGTTGGCGTTATAGCGGATAACGTTGCTGATCAACAGGGCGTTCGCCAGACCGTGAGGAATGTGGAACTGTGAACCCAGCTTGTGCGCCATGGAGTGACAGACACCCAGGAAGGCGTTAGCAAATGCAATGCCCGCGATGGTTGCCGCACTGTGTACACGTTCACGAGCTACAGGGTTTTTCGAACCTTCGTTGTAAGAAGCTGGCAAGTTTTCTTTCAGCAGTTTCAGTGCCTGTAAAGCCTGACCGTCAGAGAACTCAGAAGCCAGTACGGAAACGTAAGCTTCCAGGGCGTGAGTTACCGCATCCAGACCACCGAACGCACACAGTGATTTCGGCATTTCCATGACCAGGTTGGCGTCAACGATAGCCATATCTGGCGTCAGTGCGTAGTCAGCCAGCGGATATTTCTGACCCGTTGCGTCATCAGTCACAACAGCAAATGGCGTCACTTCTGAACCGGTACCGGAAGTGGTGGTGACGGCGATCATTTTCGCTTTCACGCCCATTTTCGGGAACTTGTAGATACGTTTACGGATATCCATAAAGCGCAGCGCCAGTTCTTCGAAGTGGGTTTCCGGATGCTCGTACATGACCCACATAATTTTCGCGGCGTCCATTGGGGAACCGCCACCCAGTGCGATGATCACATCAGGTTTGAAGGAGTTAGCCAGTTCAGCGCCTTTACGTACAACGCTCAGGGTTGGGTCAGCTTCAACTTCAAAGAAGACTTCAGTTTCGACGCCAGACGCTTTCAGAACAGAGGTGATTTGGTCTGCATAGCCATTGTTGAACAGGAAACGGTCAGTCACGATGAGCGCACGTTTGTGGCCATCAGTAATCACTTCGTCCAGCGCGATTGGCAGAGAGCCGCGGCGGAAGTAGATAGATTTCGGAAGTTTGTGCCACAACATGTTTTCAGCTCGCTTAGCAACGGTTTTCTTGTTGATCAGGTGTTTTGGACCAACGTTTTCAGAGATGGAGTTACCACCCCAGGAACCACAACCCAGAGTCAGGGAAGGTGCGAGTTTGAAGTTATACAGGTCACCGATACCACCCTGAGAAGCAGGGGTGTTGATCAGAATACGTGCCGTCTTCATCTTCTGACCGAAGTAAGCAACACGCTCTGGCTGGTTATCCTGGTCGGTGTACAGGCAAGAGGTGTGGCCGATACCGCCCATCGCCACCAGCTTCTCTGCTTTTTCTACCGCGTCATCGAAATCTTTCGCACGGTACATTGCCAGTGTCGGGGATAGTTTTTCGTGAGCAAACGGCTCACTTTCATCAACGACGTTCACTTCACCAATCAGAATCTTGGTGGTAGCAGGGACGCTAAAGCCGGCGAGTTCAGCGATTTTATACGCTGGCTGACCTACGATAGCTGCGTTCAGTGCACCATTTTTCAGAATCACGTCCTGAACGGCTTTCAGTTCTTTACCTTGCAACAGGTAGCCGCCGTGGCTGGCGAAACGTTCACGAACGGCGTCGTATACCGAATCAACCACGACAACTGACTGTTCAGATGCACAGATAACGCCGTTATCGAAGGTTTTTGACATCAGCACAGAGGCAACTGCACGCTTGATATCTGCCGTTTCGTCGATCACAACAGGGGTATTACCTGCGCCTACGCCGATGGCTGGTTTACCGGAGCTGTATGCTGCTTTAACCATACCAGGACCGCCGGTCGCCAGGATTAGGTTAATGTCCGGGTGATGCATCAGGGCGTTGGACAGTTCAACAGAAGGCTGGTCGATCCAACCGATCAGATCTTTTGGCGCACCCGCAGCAATGGCAGCCTGAAGCACGATATCCGCTGCTTTGTTGGTGGCGTCTTTCGCACGTGGATGCGGGGAGAAAATGATTGCGTTACGTGTTTTCAGACTGATAAGAGATTTGAAGATGGCGGTAGAGGTTGGGTTAGTGGTTGGAACGATACCGCAAATAATGCCGATGGGTTCAGCGATAGTGATGGTGCCAAAAGTGTCGTCTTCTGACAGCACACCGCAGGTTTTCTCATCTTTATAGGCGTTGTAGATATACTCTGAAGCAAAGTGGTTTTTGATCACTTTATCTTCAACGATACCCATACCGGATTCGGCAACGGCCATTTTAGCGAGAGGGATTCGAGCATCTGCAGCAGCCAGAGCGGCCGCGCGGAAGATTTTATCAACCTGTTCTTGGGTGAAATTGGCATATTCACGCTGGGCTTTTTTCACGCGCTCGACGAGGGCGTTCAGTTCAGCGATATTGGTAACAGCCATAATGCTCTCCTGATAATGTTTAAACTCTTTTAGTAAACCAGCGCTCGATACGTCTGACAGTATAGTCAGAGCCGATCCCACTTGCGTAACACACAGTAAAACAAAGGATTACTCACTGCTTCCGCTCACTAACTTACTAAAAGAGCCTTACCTTAGCATCATACCTTTTTGATAGGTGATCTCCCTGGCGGCGTAACCAAGATTACTCACTTCTGAGTACGAAAATTATGATCAAGATCAATTTTGTCCTAAGCTGATACCTTTCAGCAGGGTTATTTTGTGCTAATTATTCCAGTGTTAAATAATTAAGTAACTATTGGAAGTGGCGCTATCATTGATTATACAAATGTTTAACATCATGAATTGATAACGTTTTAGAACAGATTTCTGGTGAAGTGTGCGGCTAAAAAGCGTATCTTCAGCGCGGATTTATCATTACACGCTGTCTCTCCCTGACCATGCTCAATTGCGGAGCTTAATGTGATTCAAACGCTCTTTGATTTCCCTACATATTTCAAGTTTTTTATTGGCTTGTTTGCCCTGGTCAACCCGGTAGGGATTATCCCTGTCTTCATCAGTATGACCAGTTATCAGACAGCTGCCGCGCGAAATAAAACCAACCTGACGGCAAACCTGTCGGTGGCGATTATCTTGCTTACGTCTCTTTATCTGGGGGACGCCATTCTTCAGGTCTTCGGCATCTCGATTGATTCGTTCCGAATAGCAGGCGGGATCCTGGTGGTGACGATTGCCATGTCGATGATCAGCGGCAAGCTGGGGGAGGATAAACAGAACAAGCAGGAAAAATCAGAGACAGCTATCCGCGAGAGCATCGGCGTGGTGCCACTGGCACTGCCGCTGATGGCGGGCCCGGGGGCAATCAGCTCTACCATTGTATGGGGAACACGCTATCACAGCCTGATGCACCTGATTGGCTTCTCTGTCGCCATTGCCCTGTTCGCACTTTGCTGCTGGGGCGTATTTCGTATGGCACCATGGCTGGTTCGCTTGCTGGGACAAACGGGCATCAACGTGATTACCCGTATCATGGGTCTGTTATTAATGGCGTTAGGCATCGAATTTATCGTTACCGGTATAAAAAGTATATTCCCCGGATTAGTACACTGACTTTCGTTTGAAAGAGCGGAGCCAGCGGCTCCGTTTTTTTACGTGAATATCAGCAAATCATATAAATAAAGTTGAAATACGCACCAGCCATAATAAGTTCTACTAATAACCCTCTTTTGTTGATTTTCAAGAGGTTGTTTATTTTCAGTTTGCTTCTCTGCCCATAAATCCTTCAAACGCTCTGTTATTTTACTCACATGATACTCTGGGGCTTGCTGACAGATAACCGAAATGATATTAGTAATTTCGACGCTGACCCAGACGAATGTGCTAAATAATAACCAGATGTTAAATTTTCGTGAAAAATCGTTCGAATTTGTCATGTCATCGCACCAGTCACGAGAGAACTCTACAACTGAATGTTTTGTAAGGGTTTTACTTGTTTTTGGTGTGAAAGGTCGTCGGCGGCATAGCTACGCCTGACTCCGTAAAAGAGAAATGCTTAACAAATTTGCAAAATGTATTGGCGAGAGTTGGCACCATTTGGTACTTTCCGGCCTTATATTTTGCGGCATTAAACAAGTTGATGAGAACTATTTTCATATAGACCTCACTTAAGCTTTCCAGCACACCTCACTGACAGGGGAGAGGTGTAAAGAATCGACGCAAGATCGCCGTACGAGCGGTCAGTAATAATGAAGTCGATGATAGCAAGAAGTAAAAAAAGAACCTGACAGCAGCAAAAAAAACTCCTGCGCTGTACAGGCCCCAACAGGGGATTACACAACTGGCGAAGGCCAGTCATAATAATGAGTGGAGTATCAACACAATGTCCATCATCACAAAAAAAAGTCTGGTAGCGGCGGGGATTTTAACTGCGCTAATCGCGGGCAACGCTGCAATGGCTGCGGACGTTCCTGCTGGTGTTCAGCTGGCTGAGAAGCAAACGCTGGTACGTAATAACGGTGCGGAAGTGCAGTCTCTTGATCCGCACAAAATTGAAGGTGTTCCAGAGTCTAACGTTAACCGCGATCTGTTTGAAGGTCTGCTGGTGACTGACGTAGACGGCCACCCGGCTCCGGGCGTGGCGGAAAAATGGGACAACAAAGATTTTAAAGTCTGGACCTTCCATCTGCGTAAAGATGCCAAATGGTCTGACGGTACGCCGGTTACCGCCGAAGATTTCGTCTATAGCTGGCAGCGTCTGGCGGATCCGAATACCGCCTCCCCGTACGCGAGTTACCTCCAGTATGGCCATATCGCCAATATTGATGACATCATCACGGGTAAAAAGCCCGTAACCGACCTGGGCGTAAAAGCCATCGATGCCAACACTTTTGAAGTGACGTTGAGCGAACCTGTTCCGTACTTCTATAAGTTGCTGGTTCACCCGTCCGTTTCTCCGGTACCAAAATCCGCGGTAGAAAAATTTGGTGAAAAATGGACGCAGCCTGCGAATATCGTGACCAACGGTGCATATAAGCTGAAGGACTGGGTCGTTAACGAGCGTATGGTGCTGGAGCGCAACCCGCAGTATTGGGATAATGCCAAGACGGTTATCAATCAGGTCACCTACCTGCCAATCTCTTCTGAGGTAACGGACGTAAACCGCTACCGCAGCGGCGAAATCGACATGACCTATAACAACATGCCGATTGAACTTTTCCAGAAGCTGAAAAAAGAGATCCCGAAAGAAGTTCACGTCGATCCGTATCTGTGCACCTACTATTATGAAATTAACAACCAGAAAGCACCGTTCACCGACGTACGTGTTCGTACCGCACTGAAGCTGGCTCTGGATCGCGACATTATCGTGAATAAAGTGAAGAATCAGGGCGACCTGCCGGCTTACAGCTACACCCCGCCTTACACCGACGGTATGAAGCTTGTTGAACCTGAATGGTTCAAATGGTCCCAGGAAAAACGTAACGAAGAAGCGAAAAAGCTGCTGGCTGAAGCGGGCTATACCGCCGACAAGCCGCTGACGTTTAGTCTGCTGTACAACACCTCCGATCTGCATAAAAAACTGGCTATTGCCGTCGCGTCAATCTGGAAGAAAAATCTCGGCGTGAACGTGAAGCTGGAAAATCAGGAATGGAAAACCTTCCTCGATACGCGCCATCAGGGAACCTTTGACGTGGCACGTGCAGGATGGTGTGCGGACTATAACGAACCGACCTCATTCCTGAACACCATGCTCAGCGACAGTTCGAACAATACCGCACACTATAAGAGCCCGGCGTTTGATAAGCTGATTGGCGATACCCTGAAAGTGGCAGATGACGCCCAGCGCGCCGATCTGTACGCGAAATCAGAACAACAGCTCGATAAAGACTCTGCGATCGTTCCGGTTTACTACTACGTTAACGCCCGCCTGGTGAAACCATGGGTAGGGGGTTATACCGGTAAAGACCCGTTGGATAATATTTCCGTTAAGAATCTTTATATTATCAAGCATTAATGGCAATACGTGGGGCGAGCGAACTTGCCCCACTGTGTCTATTTTGTAACATTCATCAGGCACACGCCAGAAGGTACGGGCAATGTTGAAATTTATCCTGCGTCGCTGTCTTGAAGCGATTCCAACGTTATTTATTCTAATTACAATTTCCTTCTTTATGATGCGTCTTGCGCCGGGCAGTCCTTTTACCGGTGAACGCACGCTTCCGCCAGAAGTTATGGCCAACATCGAAGCGAAATATCATTTAAACGATCCTATCACCACGCAGTACTTCAACTATCTGAAGCAACTTGCACACGGTGATTTTGGTCCGTCATTCAAATATAAAGACTATTCCGTTAACGACCTGGTGGCGTCCAGCTTCCCGGTATCGGCTAAATTAGGGGCTGCTGCATTTATCCTGGCCGTTGTTCTCGGTGTCACTGCGGGCGTTATCGCCGCACTAAAACAAAATACCCGATGGGATTACGCCGTAATGGGGGTCGCAATGACCGGGGTGGTTATCCCCAGCTTCGTTGTCGCGCCGTTGCTGGTCATGATATTCGCGATAACCCTTAAATGGCTGCCCGGGGGCGGCTGGAATGGCGGGGCGCTGAAGTTCATGATATTGCCGATGGTGGCATTATCTCTGGCCTACATTGCCAGTATCGCCCGTATTACGCGTGGTTCAATG
Source organism: Enterobacter sp. 301B (assembly GCF_003850715.1). Taxonomy (NCBI): domain Bacteria; kingdom Pseudomonadati; phylum Pseudomonadota; class Gammaproteobacteria; order Enterobacterales; family Enterobacteriaceae; genus Enterobacter; species Enterobacter sp. 301B. The sequence goes on along the minus strand of NZ_PQTC01000006.1, from coordinate 46,161 downwards.
ATTGAAGTCCTGCATTCGAACTTTATCCGTACCGCCCGAGCGAAAGGGTTGCCGATGCGCCGGATTATTTTCCGTCACGCTCTCAAGCCTGCACTGTTACCGGTGCTCTCCTATATGGGTCCTGCTTTCGTCGGCATTATTACGGGTTCAATGGTGATTGAAACCATTTATGGCCTGCCGGGCATCGGGCAGTTGTTTGTTAACGGGGCGCTTAACCGTGACTATTCGCTGGTGCTGAGCCTGACGATCCTCGTGGGCGCGCTGACCATTCTGTTTAATGCCGTTGTCGATGTGCTGTATGCCGTTATCGATCCGAAAATCCGTTACTAACTGGAGCACGCCATGATGTTGAGTAAGAAAAACAGCGAGGCGCTGGAAAACTTCAGTGAAAAGCTGGAGGTCGAAGGTCGTAGCCTTTGGCAGGACGCCCGCCGTCGTTTTATGCATAACCGTGCCGCCGTTGCCAGCCTGGTCGTGCTGGTGCTTATCGCGCTTTTCGTAACCCTTGCGCCAATGCTCTCTCAGTTCACCTATTTCGATACGGACTGGGGCATGATGTCCAGCGCGCCGGATATGGAATCCGGGCACTATTTCGGTACCGACTCCTCCGGGCGTGATTTGCTGGTGCGTGTGGCGATTGGCGGCCGTATCTCCCTGATGGTTGGCATCGCAGCGGCGCTGGTGGCGGTAATTGTCGGCACGCTTTACGGTTCGCTTTCCGGTTACCTCGGCGGGAAAGTGGACTCCGTGATGATGCGTATGCTTGAAATCCTGAACTCCTTCCCGTTCATGTTCTTCGTCATTCTGCTGGTGACCTTCTTTGGTCAAAATATCCTGCTGATTTTCGTGGCGATTGGGATGGTGTCCTGGCTGGATATGGCGCGTATTGTGCGCGGCCAGACGCTGAGCCTTAAACGTAAGGAGTTTATCGAAGCCGCACAGGTTGGTGGCGTTTCTACCGCCAATATTGTGGTGCGTCATATCGTTCCTAACGTGCTGGGCGTGGTGGTGGTATACGCCTCCCTGCTGGTGCCAAGTATGATCTTGTTTGAATCTTTCCTGAGCTTCCTGGGATTAGGTACGCAAGAGCCGTTGAGTAGCTGGGGCGCTCTGTTAAGTGACGGCGCAAACTCCATGGAAGTGTCACCGTGGTTACTGCTGTATCCGGCGGGCTTCCTGGTCGTCACCCTGTTCTGTTTCAACTTTATCGGCGATGGCCTGCGTGATGCCCTCGACCCGAAAGACCGTTAAGGAGCGCCGTCATGACCATTATTGAAACGGCAACCGCGCCACAGGCGCAACAGCGGACCAGCGCACTGCTGGACGTTAAAGACCTCCGCGTGACGTTTAAAACCCCCGACGGTGATGTGACTGCCGTTAACGATCTCAACTTCGACCTGCGTGCCGGTGAAACGCTGGGCATTGTGGGCGAATCCGGTTCCGGTAAATCCCAGACCGCATTCGCGCTGATGGGCCTGCTGGCATCAAACGGCGTGATAGGGGGTTCGGCGACTTTTAACGGGAAAGAGATCCTGAATTTGCCGGAACATGAGCTGAACAAGCTACGCGCCGAGCAGATTTCAATGATTTTCCAGGATCCGATGACCTCCCTGAACCCCTATATGCGGGTGGGTGAACAGCTGATGGAAGTGCTGATGCTCCACAAGGGGCTGGGCAAAGCCGAAGCGTTTGAAGAGTCCGTCAAAATGCTGGATGCGGTGAAAATGCCTGAAGCACGCAAGCGCATGCGCATGTATCCGCACGAGTTCTCCGGCGGTATGCGTCAGCGAGTCATGATCGCGATGGCATTGCTTTGCCGGCCAAAACTGCTGATCGCTGATGAACCAACCACCGCTCTCGACGTGACCGTCCAGGCGCAGATCATGACGCTGCTGAACGAGCTGAAGCGTGAGTTCAACACCGCCATCATCATGATCACCCACGATTTAGGCGTCGTTGCCGGGATCTGCGACAAAGTGTTAGTCATGTATGCAGGCCGCACGATGGAATACGGTAATGCCCGCGATGTGTTCTACCAGCCAGCCCACCCGTACTCTATCGGGCTGCTGAATGCCGTACCGCGCCTCGATGCGGAAGGGGAGTCGCTGCTGACTATCCCTGGCAACCCGCCAAACCTGCTGCGTTTGCCAAAAGGCTGCCCGTTCCAGCCACGCTGTCCGCATGCGATGGAAATCTGTAACAGCGCACCGCCGCTGGAAGCGTTTGCCCCAGGCCGTCTACGCGCCTGCTTTAAGCCGCTGGAGGAGCTGGTATGAACGCAATCGACGAAAAAAGAAATGTGCTGCTCGAAATCGCTGACCTGAAGGTCCATTTCGATATCAAAGACGGTAAACAGTGGTTCTGGCAGCCAGCCAAAACCCTGAAAGCGGTGGATGGCGTCACGCTACGCCTGTACGAAGGGGAGACCCTGGGCGTGGTGGGCGAATCCGGCTGCGGCAAGTCGACGTTTGCGCGTGCGATCATCGGCCTGGTGAAAGCCACCGACGGGAAAGTGGCCTGGCTTGGCAAAGATCTGCTGGGGATGAAGCCGGATGAATGGCGCAATGTGCGCAGTGATATCCAGATGATTTTCCAGGATCCTCTGGCGTCCCTGAACCCGCGTATGACCATTGGCGAAATCATTGCCGAGCCGCTGCGCACCTATCATCCGAAGATGCCGCGCCAGGAAGTTCGCGATCGGGTGAAAGCGATGATGCTGAAGGTGGGTCTGTTGCCTAACCTCATCAACCGCTACCCTCACGAGTTTTCCGGCGGTCAGTGCCAGCGTATCGGTATCGCACGCGCGTTGATCCTTGAACCGAAACTGATTATCTGTGATGAGCCGGTTTCGGCGCTGGACGTTTCCATCCAGGCCCAGGTGGTTAACCTGCTACAGAAACTACAACGGGAAATGGGGCTGTCGCTGATCTTCATCGCCCACGATCTGGCGGTGGTAAAACACATTTCAGACCGTGTGCTGGTCATGTATCTGGGCCACGCCGTGGAACTGGGCACGTATGATGAGGTGTACCATAATCCGCTGCACCCTTATACCAAAGCGCTGATGTCTGCGGTTCCCGTTCCGGATCCCGATCTGGAAAAAAATAAAACCATTCAGCTTCTGGAAGGTGAACTGCCTTCGCCAATCAACCCGCCTTCAGGCTGCGTATTCCGTACGCGATGCCCAATAGCCGGGCCGGAATGTGCAAAAACACGGCCGGTTCTGGAGGGCAGTTTCCGACATGCGGTTTCCTGCCTGAAAGTAGACCCGTTATAATCGCAAGGGCTGACATGATGTCAGCCCTTATTTTTTAGAGGTTAATGTGTCGCGATTATTCACGTCGGCCCGTCAGCGGCTTTATCACCTTTTATTTGATCCAGAAACGGTTTCCGGTCGCCGTTTCGAGGGTCTGTGTGGCTTATTTGCGCTGATTAGCGTCATTATTATCTTTATCGAATCCGGTGCCGGAACGCAGTACCACATGACGTATGAGGAGTGGCACGTTTTTGTCTGGCTGGAATTGATCGTCACGCTGGTGTTTACCGCAGAGTATGTGCTGAGGGTCATTAGCTGGCCAAATCCAGCGAAATACGTTTTCAGCTTCTGGGGATTTATTGATTTAGCCACTATCCTGCCGCTGTATGTCATGTGGCTGTGGCCTGAGATCAGCCTGAATTATGTGTTTGCCTGGCGCGCAATGCGGGCGATTCGTGTGTTACGAATTCTGAAGCTGCTGCGCTTTATGCCGTCGCTGAGGGTTTTTTGGGTCGCCATTGTCAGCGCCCGCCACCAGCTTATTCTCTTCTATTCGTTTATTGCTATCGTGATGATCGTTTTTGGCTCCCTGATGTATTTAATCGAAGGGCCAAAATACGGGTTTACCACGCTTAATGCGTCGGTTTACTGGGCTATCGTCACGGTGACCACCGTGGGCTATGGCGATATTACACCGCATACGCCGCTCGGACGTATTGTGGCATCGGTTCTTATCCTGATCGGTTATTCGGTGATAGCGATACCGACGGGGCTAATTACCACCCATATGAGCAGCGCCTTCCAGAACAGCAAGCAGCAACGCAAATGTCCGAATTGTCAGCAGGGAAATCATGAACCCGGGGCGCGGTTTTGTCACCGCTGTGGAAATGCCTTGCCGGATTAAATAAAAAAGGCTGCGCGGGCAGCCTTTTTTATTATTCGCGCCAGAGAATATGGCACAGCTTATGGTCTTTCTCGCGGCACAGCAGGACGCGGGCAAAGATGTCGTTAATTTCTCCGCCGTCTTCATCTGCCAGGCCAATTACCACCTCAGCGAAGAAGTCCGGGTTGAGATCAAAATCGACGTGTTCGGCCCAGTCTTCAGACGGATCGAACAGCTCAGCACCGCCACGCTCTTCAAATTGCAGGTTGAAAAGAATGACGTCAGCAGGGTCGAGATTATCGACTGCCAGCTCGAGAAAAATATCGTAGGCCTGTTCGAGCGTTTCGTCTTCGGTCAGGCGATTGTTCAGATCCATTTCCATGATGACTACCTGTTAAACATCGTTGGGCACGTTTTACAGCAACGGACTAAAGAAGTAAAACAGTCGTTCGGCAATTCGCTGCCACAGCGGACGTTTCGCCCACAGTCTGGCGTCCAGCAGGCGTGAGCGGGAGATATAATCATCCTGAACCGCCGCCAGATCGCCGCCGAAACCGGCGTCATCAATGACCAGCGTAATTTCAAAATTCAGCCACAGACTGCGCATATCGAGGTTGACGGTACCCACCAGGCTCAGCTCTCCGTCTACCAGCACGCTCTTGGTGTGTAACAGACCGCCTTCGAACTGATAGATTTTAACGCCCGCGGCCAGCAGCTCACTAAAGAACGCGCGACTTGCCCACCCGACCAGCAGCGAATCGTTCTTGCGCGGCATAATAATGCTCACATCCACTCCGCGCTGTGCCGCTGTACAGATGGCGTGCAGAAGGTCGTCGCTGGGGACGAAATAGGGCGTGGTCATGATCAGATATTCCCGCGCTGAGTACGCGGCGGTAAGCAGTGCCTGATGGATCAGATCTTCCGGGAAGCCAGGACCGGAGGCGATAGTGTGGATAGTGTGCCCGCTGGCTTCCTCAAACGGCATGATATTGCCATCCGGCGGCGGGGGAAGAATGCGTTTACCGGTTTCAATTTCCCAGTCGCACGAATAGACGATGCCCATCGAGGTTGCCACTGGACCTTCCATGCGAGCCATCAAATCGATCCATTGCCCCACGCCGGAATCCTGTTTAAAGAAGCGGGGGTCGACCATGTTCATGCTGCCGGTGTAGGCGATATAGTTATCGATCAGGACCATTTTCCGGTGCTGACGAAGATCCATGCGGCGCAGAAAGACGCGCATAAGATTCACTTTCAGCGCCTCGACCACCTCGATACCGGCGTTGCGCATCATGCCTGCCCACGGGCTACGGAAAAAGGCCACGCTGCCGGCGGAGTCCAGCATCAGGCGGCAGTGGATACCGCGACGTGCAGCGGCCATCAGCGATTCGGCGACCTGGTCCGCCATGCCGCCCGGCTGCCAGATATAAAACACCATCTCGATATTATGCCGGGCGAGCTGGATATCACGGATCAGCGCCTGCATCACGTCATCGGAAGAGGTCATCAGTTGCAGCTGATTGCCTTTTACCCCAGCAATGCCCTGGCGGCGTTCGCACAGCTTGAACAAAGATGCGGCCACGCTGCTGTTCTCTTCGGCGAAGATATGCTTGCAGGCTTTAAGGTCGGCAAGCCATTTTGCCGTGGAGGGCCACATGGCACGGGCGCGTTCGGCCCGGCGTTTACCCAGATGAAGTTCACCGAAAGAGAGATAGGCGATGATGCCCACCAGCGGCAGAATGTAGATAATCAGAAGCCAGGCCATGGCGGAAGGTACCGCTCTGCGTTTCATCAGAATGCGCAACGTCACCCCGGCAATTAACAGCCAGTATCCTAAAATGACCAGCCAACTCACCACGGTGTAGAAGGTTGTCATAAATAAAAAATCCTTTTGAAAGCGTATTGTTATGAGTTTACGCATCAGGATTCATCTGGCAAATAAAAACGGCAGATAAAAGCGCTGGTTTGCCGCCTGCTTAGGCATATAATGGCATCTCTGTTAGAGAAAGAGTTGTAGACATGAAGCGCAGTAGAACTGAAGTAGGGCGCTGGCGCATGTTGCGACAGGTGAGTCGTCGTAAGGCTCGTTGGCTGGAAGCACAATCCCGCCGCAATATGCGTATCCACGCCATCAGAAAATGTGGCCTGAACAGACACCGTAACGCGCTGCTGTTCGCGGTCCAGGATATCTGAAAAGCATGAGGGGCACCGTAAAGGTGCCCATTAAACATCCAGACTATCAATCTTTGCAGTCTCCTCCCGTCTGCTTTCCACGATATACTACGTCCCCATAACGTCATGATATTAAAAGATGAATCCTTATCTCTGGATTTTTATTGCACTTTTGGCGCTGGATGCGCTCAGGGAAGGTTTAGGACTTTCGTCATTTTCCTCATTGGCAGATTATGTTTTTGCGTGGGGAATACATTGGCTTTATTAAAGGAAAAAAGGATGAACGTAAAAGTGATGGCAGCACTCTTCGGGATTGCAGTATTAAGCGGATGTGCCAGTAGCAAAACCTCACCCGAACGGCACGCGTTTTATTTCGTGTCGCATCAGTCCAGCTTTACTGGCGGCAATTACACCTCCAGCGTGCAGAAAAATTATCACCTGAACGTAGCGCAGTTCCGCGAGCTTTATGCCCGGGGCAAAGCTGACCGTGCGGAAGGGCGGACTCAGGCTGAAGCCAGTGAATACGCGCAAAGCATTCGCGATCAGCTGAAAGAAAATGCGAAGTCGCAGGAATTGTACGCAGGCAACGCGAAGGATAAATGGTCTTCGGACATGGACAGTAAAGACGCCATATTATTTGGTAACGAACTGGCCGCGACTTATCTTGATGGTTTTAACGGCGTACAATAGCGCAACTGATTCAGGGGATACCGTAATTACCGGTATCCCCGCTGTTTTTGAGCAAAAGGAGTGAGACGTGTTTGCGGAGTTTGGTGTACTGAATTTCTGGACCTATGTTGTCGGCGCATTTTTTATCGTGCTGGTTCCAGGACCGAACACCTTGTTTGTGCTGAAAACAGGGATTGGCCACGGCGTTAAGAAAGGCTATCTGGCAGCCACCGGTGTGTTTATTGGTGATGCCGTGCTGATGTTTCTGGCCTGGGCGGGCGTTGCCGCGTTGATCCAGACCACTCCGGTATTATTTAATATTGTCCGCTATCTTGGGGCGTTTTATCTGCTGTGGCTCGGCGGAAAAATGCTCTGGTCCGTTATGACACGTCAAAAAAATGCGCACGAAAGTAGCGCCGAACCGGCAAGCGCGATCCTTAAGCGTTCGCTGGTGCTGAGCCTGACGAACCCGAAAGCGATTCTCTTTTACGTATCGTTCTTCGTGCAGTTCATTGATGTCAATGCGAAGAATACCGGCACGTCGTTCCTGATCCTCGCCACAACGCTTGAGCTAATCAGCTTCATGTACATGAGCTTCCTGATTTTCTCAGGCGCGTTTGTCACGCGTTACCTGAAAACCAAAAAGAAACTGGCGAAGCTGGGGAATGGGTTGATAGGCCTGCTGTTTGTTGGATTTGCGGCGAGGCTGGCGTCGCTGCACTGAATGAAGAAAAGGCTCCTGAGGGAGCCTTTCGTTTCAGAACACTTTTTTATACGGGCGAACCGTGACTTTCTCGTACACGCCGGCTGCGACGTACGGGTCTGCTTCTGCCCAGGCCTGCGCGGCTTCCAGAGATTCAAACTCGGCAATCACCGTGGAGCCGGTAAAACCCGCTGCTCCCGGATCGTTGCTGTCAACGGCAGGCATCGGGCCTGCGGTCAGCAACCGACCTTCATCCTGTAGCAGCTGTAAACGCGCCAGATGGGCAGGGCGAACGGAAAGACGTTTTTCCAGAGAATCAGGTACATCTTCAGCGTAAATCACATAAAGCACGGCAAAGCTCCTTAACCGGTAAAAGTGACATTTACGTTATGTGAAAGCACAAATGACTGCAATGTAAAGATAATAACAATGTTAAAACCCTGATCTGGATGCCCCTTTTTTGCCCTCTTATACGCTTAAATTGCGCCAGGACAAAGTGTCTTATTGAATATGATTGCTATTTGCATTTAAAATCGAGGTTCGGTTTTTTAACGTTGATGATTATGACTTCGATGACCCTTGATTTACCTCGCCGCTTTCCATGGCCGACGCTGCTTTCCGTCGTTATTCACGGTGCTGTCGTGGCGGGTCTGCTCTATACCTCGGTTCATCAGGTTATTGAAATGCCAGCGCCAGCGCAGCCAATTTCTGTGACCATGGTATCGCCCGCGGATCTTGAACCGCCGCAGGTTGCGCCGCCGCCACAGCCCGTTGTTGAACCCGAGCCGGAACCCGAGCCGATTCCTGAACCGCCAAAAGAAGCGCCGGTGGTGATCCATAAGCCAGAGCCGAAACCTAAGCCGAAGCCAAAACCCAAGCCGGTCAAAAAGGTGGAAGAGCGTCCGAAACGCGAAGTGCGTCCGGTTGAGCCACGCACCACGCAGCCGGTTGAAAATGCCGCCCCGTCACGTCCGCTGATGAGTAACACCACGACCGCGACAAAACCGACGGTAACGGCGCCAGCGGGCCCGCGCGCGCTGAGCCGTAACCAGCCGCAGTATCCGGCACGTGCTCAGGCGTTACGTATTGAAGGGCGTGTACGGGTAAAATTTGACGTTACGGCTGATGGACGTGTGGATAACGTGGAAATCCTGTCCGCACAGCCGGCGAATATGTTTGAACGCGAAGTTAAATCGGCCATGCGCAGGTGGCGTTATGAAGCCGGTAAACCCGGCAATGGGTTGATTGTAAATATTGTCTTCCGCCTGAACGGCGGGGCACAGATGGAATAAAAGAAGCCTCCGCAAGGAGGCTTTTTTTTACGTGAGGATCAGCTCCGTGGGAGCTGGCGGGGCTTACCGTCGCTATCCACTGCCACGTAGATGAACAGGGCCTCCGTCGCCTTATAGCGCTGACCAATCGGTTCAGAAGAGACTTTTTTCACCCATACTTCAATGTTAATGGAGATAGACGTATTGCCGCGTTTTACGCAGCGTGCGTAACAGCACACCACGTCCCCCACCGCGACAGGGCGCAGGAAGGTCATGCCATCGACCCGGACGGTTACCACGCGCCCGTGTGCAATCTCTTTTGCCAGGATTGCACCGCCCATATCCATCTGCGACATTAACCAGCCGCCAAAAATATCGCCATTGGCATTCGTATCCGCAGGCATTGCCAGTGTGCGTAAAACCAGTTCGCCCTGTGGGGCGTCATTTGTTGTCATTGTTTTTAAACTCGTAACTGAAGACTTCAGGCGGGATGCTACTATGATTTCTGGCTGGAGAGAATAGGGTTAGCGCCCGCAGCGCGGGCGCCTGAAGGTCAGAAGGACATGGTTACGCCAGCGTAATAGGCGCGGCCCGGTTCGTTATAGGTAGATGCACCGTCATTTTCACGGTAAATCTGCTTGTCAAAGAGGTTGCTGATGCCGGCGTTCAGGCGCAGGTTTTTGGTCAGCTGATAGTTACTGCCGATACCCACGATGGAATACGCGCCGATCTCTCTGTTGGACATCGCATTTTCCTCTTTGCGGATTTCAGCGTTTTCTCTGGGCTTCTGGCGGCCGTACATCGTCCAGCTTACGTTGGCTGAAAGCTTGCTGTTAACCTCCCAGTCCAGCATGGTGTTGACGGTATATTTGGGGATAATCGACAACGGATTACCGGTGTCTTTACTTTCAGACTGAATCATATACGTCGCATTAGTACGCCAGGTTAGCGTGTCGCGAATAACAGGGACGGTGAGGTTGCCTTCCAGCCCTTCAACAACGGCCTTACCGCCGTTCTCCCATTGCAGGATATTTGCGCCGCTGCTTGTCTGCCCCAGCACGTCCGTTCCTGAAACGATCTTGTTTTTGTAATCATTGCGGAACCAGGTAATTCCGGCCTCGTAGCCTTCTAGGGCAAAGGCCAGGCCGATCTCTTTGTTCACGCTTATTTCCGGATCCAGATCCGGGTTACCTAACAGATAACAGCTTCCTTCGGAAACGTTATTCGGGCAGCCATTGCCGCGGGTGGAAAGCAGATAGCCTTCGCTGGATTGATACAAGTTTGGCGCTTTAAATACCCGAGCGATACCCGCTTTAACCTTGAACATGTCACCCAAATCCTGAGAGAGGTTCAGGCTCGGACTCCAGTTGCTGCCAAATTGATTGTGATAATCAAAGCGGAGCCCTGGGATCAGGTTGGTGCCCTGACGCGCTTCAATATTGTCCTCAAGATAGATGCCGGTGAGGTCAGCGCTGTTTTTGCTGTTGCGCTCAGAAGCCGTGCCGGGAACGCCGTTAATCACTTCTCCCGACACATTTGTCGACTGCATTGAGGCCGGATCGTTCAGTTCATCACGGTTCCATTCTGCACCCACGGTTAGCGTCTGTTCTACCAGCCAGAAGAAAGGAATGTTCAGTTCACCCGTTGAACGGTATGACTCCAGCCGGCTGGTATCGTATTTATCGCTATTGATCATCCCTTCAACTTTGCCCGTAGAGCCTTCTTCCAGTCGGGTGTTGTTGGTCTTTTCATAATAAACCCCGAACTTTGACTGACCCCAGTCCCAGATGCCGTTGTGCGTAATGCCATAAGACTGGCGGTACATTCGGTTGGTTTCGTGTCCATACAGGGACGACACCAGACCGTCAGGGCTGACGTTGCTGTTGCTGTATTGAGTATCACCCGCGTAGATATTGCCCTGGCGGCTGTAGCTGTAGTCGAAATCGATAATCTGCTGTGGCGTGAGTTTCCAGGAGAGCAGGGCATTAATGTCCTTGTTACGTACGCCCTCTCGCCCGGCGGCGTAAGAGCCGTTTTGCGCGGTGTTGATGTCCTGAGCATCTGCGTCGGTTTTGTTGATGTTCCCGTACAGGCGCATCGTTAACGCATCGCCCGCGAGGGGGCCGCTCAGATCAAAATTAGCGCGTTTCGTCGCCCCCTCTTTATCATTTTCAGGCTGGTTAGTGTACAGGGAGAGGGAGCCGTGCCAGTCGTTGGACGGGCGTTTGGTAATGATGTTGACGACGCCGCCGGCAGCCCCCGAACCATAGCGGGCGGCAGCTGGTCCCCGGAGCACTTCAATACGCTCAACCATCTCTGGCGGAACCCAGTTGGTGTCCCCGCGGGTGTCGCGCTCCCCGCGCCAGCTGTAGCGCACCGAGTTACGTGACGTCACCGGCACACCGTCAATCAGAATCAGCGTGTTCTCTGGCCCCATACCGCGGATGTCGATCTGACGGTTGTTACCACGACTGCCTGTCGCGCTGTTTCCGGTGAGGTTAACCCCGGGCATTTTGCGAATAATTTCCGAAAGATCGTTAACCGGTGGATCCTTTTCTATGTCCTTTGCCGTGATGATGGAAACCCCCGGCTGTTGCTTTAGGGCCTCTTCAGCGGTTGCCTGAACGACCATTGTTTCACCATCGGCGAGAGGATCTTCCGCTGCGTGCGCGCTCTGGTATAGCGTTGAAAGAATGGCGAGTGTAAGTGTAGCCGGGGCAAATCTTATTATGTTATTCATCAACTCATTTCCATTTGTTAAAAATGCGATGAAGAATATTAATGATAGTGATTCTCATTACAATAAAGCGACAGCAATCTCCATAAAATCTTCATGATTCAGACATTTTCGCAGGAAGGTTGTGGAGAAAAGGGAAGGCGGGAAAAGAGGCCAGACCGCGTGACGATCTGGCCAGAAGGATCAGTGCTTGTCATCCTGAGGAATAATACTTTGAAGCGTTCTGTTTTATCGTGTTTTATTTTGCTTGAAAATATCCACGTCAAAACCGCGCTGTTGCTCACTTCTTTGTTTATAACGCTTTAACGTGTTTTATTTTGTATGGTTGCAATTTATGTGTTTTGTGTACACTGCTGAGTACACGGCTCAGGGGTGTACATGATGCTCACAGATACAAAACTTCGCAAAGCGCTCGGAAAGCGCAGAGAGAGTGTGGAAGTTCTCTCAGATTCGAATGGGCTTAACGTCAGGTTAAGCATAACTGGTGGCGTGACTTTCTTCTACCGTTATCGCTGGCAGGGTAAGCCCGTGCAACTCAGTATAGGTGATTATCCCACCTACTCATTAGCTCAGGCCAGAGACCGCAGGCAGCAGTTCCGCGCCTGGCTTAGTGAAGGTTACGACCCGCGGCAGAAGGTGCTGGTGGAGAAAGCGGAAAGGATAGAGGCCCTAACGGTTGATCAGGCATATGACTACTGGGTGAAACATTACTGCATCCCGGAAGGCCTGATAAAAATCGACGCCAACACCAGAAGCTTCCACAAGCACATTAGCCCGCGTATCGGCAGAGTTATGGTTGATCAAACGGTCAAAGCTAACTGGCTCGATGTTTTCGATGAGATGGGGCGTTTGGTTATTACCGGCGAGATGCTTTCATTAATGAAGCGCGCATTCCGGTTCTGTCATAACCGAGGGGTGATTAAAAACAACCCACTCGAATCACTGCGCAGGTCTGACGTTGGGATTGCGGCAAAGATGAAGGAGAGGCGACTTTCCGATGAAGAGATAAAAGTTGTGTGGGATGCTCTGTTTGCTCTCCCTCCGTCGCAGCAACTGGTTATCAGGTTTATGATCCTGACTGGTTGCAGGGCTGCAGAGATAAGGAAATCGCGATGGGACTGGTACAACTTTAATGAAAAGACCTGGACAGTGCCTGCTGAGGATTACAAAACAGGGAAGACGATCAGGAGGGCATTGCCTGAAGTGGCAATCAGACTTCTTCAGGAGCATAAAAGAGGGTCGGTGACATCGCACGTTTTAACTCCGGCTCAGTTCCGAGACAAAGAAGATATTCCACCTACCCAAGCTCTGGTCTCGACCTATTCCATGCAGGTGATTAGAAAGACAGGCATGAAACAGTGGTCTCTACATGACCTGAGACGAACTGTGGCCACCAGGTTGTCAGAACTTGGCGCGCCACCGCATGTGATTGAAAAGCTGCTCGGTCATCAGATGGGTGGTGTGATGGCCAGATACAACCTGCACGACTATATGGATGACCAGCGCGAGTGGTTGGGTATCTGGCAGAATCACCTGCAGAGCATTATTGGGTATCAACTTTAGTGGCATTAACCTGCATTTCCCACGAAACAATCTCTGACTCTCTCCAGCGCTTAGGGTTGCCAGGGATTGTCGGTTTCGGGAAGGGACAGGTGAATGCAGCTGGCATGCGTTCCGGCGTACTCCAGAAATAAAGGGTGCTCCTGGATATCTTGTAGCGAGCCAGCACGTCACTGGTAAGCAGGATGCTATCATTCATGTTTATTCTCCAGGCAAAAAGAAGCCCGGCGCGGGGCCGGGCAAAATGGTGGATAACGGAGCAGTGCTTTCGCACCCAATAGCCAGCTCATAACTGGCTATCAGTTGCGTCAGGCGAATCTGATTGTTTGGCGCTGCTAGTCGTCGCCTCGCAGTTTTTTAATCAGGTTGTATGCATCCGGAGCGCGCCATCTTTCACCAACGCACTCACGGTTCATAACTTCCACCAGATCATCCCACTGCTCAATAATCCCCTTGAAAGTAGGCACTCGGTTGGCGATAGTTGGGAAGTGATCGCGAATCTCCGGAATTGCTTCCAATAACCTCATGCAGCGCAACATGTCTGATGGGTCGTGCGGCGCACCGAAATGGCTTCCATAAATTGGCTTATCCAACCCCAATGCAATGGATGCCATGGTCGCACTGCTCACACCCACATCGCCTGTTGCTTGCCACTGCAAAACCTTCATTGCCAAATCTGACATAATTTTCTCCTCACGCCGCACGCATAGCGCGCAGCGATTTAATGTGCTCGCTCGTCTCCAGTTCGGCGCGTATCTGCGCCGCCTCACGGTGATCGAGGTGCTCAAAGTCATTGGTGAATCGGTCGATTGAAGCGGTGTTGATCCGGCCCTGTCGCCAGTAGCGGACTATTTGAGAAGTGCAACTGTGGATGATGACGGGCCAACCGTGCTGGTCAACGTAAATCTGACCCCGTTGAATTAGCTGGAACATGTGCACCACCTTTGACGAAAATCACCCAGTGGGTTTTGTCAGCCTTGCCGGTGCGCTGCCAGATGATCGGCTTCTCATCGGTAAGCGCCAGGATATTGCTTACCGGGATCTGTGTTTCGTTCCATTTGAAGATGAGTACGCCGTGTGGCCACAACACACGAAATGCTTCTGCGAAGCCGGCACGCAGATCATCGCGCCATGTTTCTTTGTTAAGTCGACCATACTTTTTCCCCATCCATGCGTTATCACCGACACGCTCGAGGTGCGGCGGATCGAACACGACGACAGGGAAAGTGTTATCGGCAAAGGGGAGGGCGCGGAAATCAGCAATAAGGTCTGGACTAATTACTAGTTGGCGACCGTCACAAAGCTCATGCTGCTCGGCGCGGATGTCACTGAAAACCGCGCGCTCGTCCTGCTTGTCGAACCAGAACATGCGCGACCCGCAGCACATGTCTAAAATTGCCTGCTGCATTACAGCCCCCTTTGCTTTTTCTTCAATTCGATAACACCCTGGCATTCCGCGCACGTCTGGCGGCCGGGAACGGCAGCGCGTCGCGGCTCGGGAGTTGGTTCGTCGCATTCTTCACAATGTTCAGCTGATACGGCGTTGCGGTTGATCCGGTGAGCGGAAAGGGCAGCGTTACGCTGAAGCTCTTCAATCTCTGCTGCGGTATCGATAATGTCGGCCATGGTCAATGCTCCCGGAACTGTCGGTTAATTCGGTTGAAGGTGAACGCCAGCAATAAAAAAGGCCGCTTTAGCGACCTGGTGATTAGTGCCTTCATGCGGCGCGCTCCGCCATTATTTCGGCCTTTTGCTCGTCGTTGAGCATGTCGTCAGAGACGATTGCCACACGGTTGCTGGCGCTCCACGATACTGGAGCACTTTCTTTCAGCGCCTTATTCAGCGCCTCAGCAGCATCGCGCACAGCTTGCGGCAAACAGTAATAGTCATCGCCATCAGGCATGATCTCTTCGCAGTGCTGCTCAAGGTCGAACTCCGGCGGGTAGTTAGGTTCGCAGATCATTAACTGCAACTCGCTCGGCAGCAGGGAGTGCTCATAGCAATAGTCGGCCAGCGATTCAGCATCGAAAAAGTACTGGTCATCATCAAAGATAACGAGCGGCTCTCCGGCCCATACCGCGCGTTCATAGGTGGCGAACTTCGCCTGGCGGCTTTCGCGGTGGCATTCTTCGCAATAGCCATGAGTGCTATGAATAGGATGCTCATCAGGTTTGTTTTTACACTTGCGATGAGTAGCGCCACACCAACGCGCCTGGTGTTCATCTTTACCCCAGAAACGGCCGTGGCGGTCCACCCAGCCGGTTATAGTCTGGATGCTGGCCGCTTCATCGCTGTCCATCATCACGATTTTTTCAGTTTTCATATTCATTGCTCGGCTCCAAACCGCCCGTTAAGGCGGCCAGTTTTGACGACGAACTCCAGGAGGCTAACTCCCAGAGCTTCAATTTTCTTGTGATGCTTGTTGATGATGGGAGGCACCGTTTCGTTCCAGTTAGGCTTTGGCTTCTTGCGCATGGCTTGCTGGATTTCCTCGGTGCAGCGGCGGCAGGCGGCGCGGATGGCGTTTTCTTTGCTGGCGTCATGCGGCCTCCCGACGGGCGAGAAGTTTCGCCCCGAAAGCCATCAGCTCATCCCGGTCCACAGTTGCGAAGTGGCAGTGTGTACGCGGGTACGGTCGCCAGATGATGAGCATGCTACCTTTGTTATTTCCGCTGACTGGCTTGCCGGTGACCGGGTTGATAAATGCCAGCCGCCCGGCGGTGATGAAGCGAACCTCGCTGGCGGTCTGGATAGCCTCTTTGAACCAGCCAACCAAGGTGTCAGCCGGTACCAGCATGACCGTGCCGATCTGATTGGAGCTCTCGGCGGCAGCCTTCTTAACGAACGGCGTGATATCGCTGTACGGAGGGTTCAGCCAGATGTAGCCTGGAACATTTAGGTAATCAGCCCACGGCGTTTCCAGCGTGTTCTGCTCGGCGGTGATGAACTTCCGGCACAGTGCGTTATGCGGCGCCGCGGCGGCATCCAGTTGGAAGCAGAACTCAGTATCAAGGTAGGCGAAAAGGGCTGGTGGAGTGCGCCAGAGGTCGCGCTGATCCGCTGGGGTATTACTTCCGGTGTAATCGGTCATGATTCCTCCCGCTCCGGATCGTTTACATCCCAGCCATTACGCTCATTATTGGTTTGCAGCCGCTTATCTCCGACCTCTTCAATGCTGCGGCCGGTAATCTCTGCGACTTCAGCGTTTGAGTGTCGCCACAGCAGCGCCAGCTCTTCGAGTGACCACGCTTTCATAGCACTGACTCCATTTCGTCGATGTAGAGGCCCTGAGCAATCAGTCGGCTACGGCGGGCGGCACGTTCAATGCATTCCTGCCGTCTACCTTCCTGAGATTGCTCAATGGCGCGCCGGGTGAACAGCCGCGATTTGCCTTGAGGCGTGATGACCTTTGGCTTCGTTACCAGGTCGAATGCTCGGTCGCAGATGCCGTCCTCGTTAAGCCATTTTTTTGACTCAACGATCTGCGCTATCTGTCCGGAGCCGCGGGTAATCCCGTTGGCAACCCGGTTAAACTCGATGAGCGTTACGCCGAACTTCTCGGCGATTTCGCTGCCGGATACCGGACGGCCCCGCGTCTGAATCATCCAGATAACGCGCTCACGGAGGCCAGAGAATTGCCCGGTTCGCCCGGGCCTGCGGTAGAAGGGTGTACGTTTCATGCTGCACGCTCTGTGATTTTCTGAATTTCCGATTCCAGATCTGCAAGGAAGCTCTTAACCTCAGATTCAATTTCGCGCGCCAGCTCTTCATCGAAATGAATGCGCTTCTTGAAATAGGCGAGGTCAGGCGGCAGACGATCATCGAAACTAACGAAATCACACCATTTCCGCCCGGTGCACATCATCTGCGCGTGCATTTGCAGCATGTACTGGCGCTTTGGCTCGCCAGTTTTCAGCGTTTCAAGATGGGTCCAGGTGTTGGGGCATTTGATTTCGATAAGCCCGTCGTCGTTTACAAGTCCGTCCGGGCTGGCTGCGAATCCGGGTATGGTTGGGTGATCGATGAGTCCAACTTCAGTGATTTCCGCATCGAACTCATTCAGCGCGTACATTTCGCGAGCCACTGGCTCCAGTTCAGTGCCACGCATCATCGCGGCATTCGAATACCCTTCCTCCAGCTTCCCGGTCAGCCGTTGGCAAATCAACTCGGCAATGTAGTTCTGGCGGCTGGAGGAGTAGCCCGACTTAGTCCGGGCCATGACATCAGCCAGGCGACTGGCAGTGACCTTGCCGCAGCGCGCAGCAAACCATTCAGGGGTGCGTTGCTCCATCATTCAGCCTCCGCATCTGCGACATTGACAGGTTCGGCGTTGTCGACGGCAAGACTCATGTCATACATGCGTCGCTTCTCAACTGCGCCGATCACCTGCTTCTCTTCAGCGCTCAGCGCCACCCAGAACTCCTGATACTTAACGGTTCCAAGGCGCGCGGCTGACTCACCTTTTGCGATCAGATCCGGGCGACGGCTATCTGATTCATGGCCCGCATGAACCTCTGCCGTTGTTCCTTCAATCACTCGCTCTGCCTCGTCCTGGTCGAAGATGCCAGCGAAACCAAAGGCCAGACGTGCGCACTGGATCAGCGTCTTGTGGCGAAGCATGCGGGTAGGGTGGGACTGCCATGGCTGTGTGTTGCGTTTGCACTCGCCCATGTACTCGGTGACGATTGTCGGGTGCTTGCGATCTTTGCGGTAAATCTTGCAGGTGCACGCGCCTTCCTCTTTGTCGTAAGAGAATTCCATGCCATCGAACTGAGGATGTTCGTTGATAATGCGAGCCCATCCATCAACGCCAACGACCGGGACAATCCCGCCTTTATCTGGGAATGCGTAAATCTCTTTGGTCCATGGGTTCAGGCCGTACTGGTTGGCGACGATCAGTAGGGCTGTAAACTGCTCGTCCGTGACGTTGCCACCTTTGAACGCTGTATTCTTCAGTGTATTCATCAGGTCTGTGCCGGCATCCATGCCGAGTCGTGCGGCCAGTTTCCCGGCCATGGTGGAAAGTGCAGTGCTCATTGTTAATCCCCTCAAAAATTAAAACGGGCAGCCGGTACGGTGTTCCCAGTCGTATTCCGCCTGGGCGTAAGCAACTGCCGAAATGAAATCGTTGTAGGCCTCGCCAGCTTTATCGCTGCGAAGTCCTTCGTATGGGCTGGAGTCAATCGGGACCGTGAAGTGGAAGAGTCCGGAGGGCTCTTTTGGCATCATGTCGATGATTTGCTGCGCCCGGTCGTCGATCCACTTCTCTTTCTCGTCGGTGAGCTGCTGCTCAGCCCAACGCCGATCTTCGATGCGGTCGTATGTGAGGTATGCGTTCATGGCTGAACTCCTGAAATTTGGATGTGCAGATCCCGCCCGCAGAAGCCAGGCTGATCGGTTGAATAGGGTGGTTAGTGCTGCGCGATGGATTTCGCCGGGAACTCGCCGTTGCGGAGGATGCTTTCTACCGGCCAGCACTCAGCTGACACTTTCTGCTCTGTAGCTGCCTGGCTGCATTCCTGCGGGCTGTCGTAAACGCCGAGAATGACGTCCTGGTAATCACCGTTGGTCATTGCCACGGTCAGGACGAGCGCGAATAAAGTTTCCATCAGTGAAGAGTCCTCCCGATGGCGACGGCGTAAAGGCGCTTTGCTTCTTCCCACGCCGGAGCATTGCGATGGAGTACCGCGAACGACGCGAGCCGTTGGGCCTCTCTGATCTGCTGCTGGTTTACCATGATTTCCTCTTGGCCTTATCGCGGCGAACGGAACGGTTAATACAAGACTTCAACGCATTTATTCAGTGTTTCAATGGGCGGTGGATGGCCGCCGGTTGTCATAACTTGAGTCACTCGTAAATAACTCCAGGTATGAAAAAGGCCGCCTACCTGGCAGCCTCAACTTGAATGAGTGCCGGGATGTTTAGCCACGCCCGGCGCGTGATTTCCTTCACTTTCCACAGTCAAAGGAATGCCGTAGACTGGATATTCCACAGTCAATAAAAGGATTTCTTTATGTCCATGAATGTATTTGCAGGAAAGAGAACTGAGGAATCAGTGGCATATGATTTAGCGCTGGCGCTTGCAGTAAAAGACCCATCCGCCAACACGCCAGAAGCTTTAATTGAGCGCATTGCTGATTTGCTTCCTGCCTGTCGTGAAGCAGCAAAGGAAAAGTACAAAGCAGAAGCACCTACGCCTTTTGGGATCGCTATAAAACGATAACTGATGCCAGGGCAGTCTCCAGTGCTGCCTTTATCAAATTCTGCCGATACCAGTGGTCATCTGATGCCCCTTTAACCGCTTCTTCAGCAGCAGCATAAGCTGCTTCAGCTGCTAAAATTACGCCATTGTTGCTTTTAAACATCGCTACTTCATCGTTTTTTATATCCATCACCATCACCTCAAATAAGTGGAGTAGATTTGCCGTCAGCCCCTCGCAAAGAGCTGCTGGTAAAGCTTCCCCGATGTTCGGGAACTGAGCAGCAAACCATTCCGGTGCGGAGTCCTCTTCGTGTGCTATACCCGCCACGCGTTACACACCTGCCTCAATCCCATTGGGCGCCATTTCAATTTGCCAGGAGCGCTCCGGGTGATTTGCTGCTTGACTGAATTCTTAATGAGCAGGCGACTTGCTGTCCGCCGCTGGCTAACTTCGCTCAGCTGTCGATGTTTCGTTTCGATGGAGTAATTAAACATCATGTGGATTTGTAGGTCAACACCTTGTGGATTTATTTTGTTGATTTAATTATTTACCGTTGATTTTTATGTTGATTTATTTTTTGGTGGCATAAGTGATATGCTGAAAAAAACATCAAAAAGGAGTGGGTAATGGACTTGGATGAAGAAAGAGTGAACATGATGGTTCACGCCATGGGGCGGGCGGTCATGGAGTTGTCACTGGCAGATTTACCTATGACCCAGCAAAACATCATCGACAAGCTGGAACGGTACCGGAAGGAAACGGGAAACGTGATAGGTAAGGGTGTGAACAGGGATGCAGCTGAGATAGTGCGGAAGGGTAAATAAAAACCCGGCGCGGTGGCCGGACTGCTGTGACTATAAAATTATTTCCTTTCAATGAGAGGCATGAGTTCTTTTAAGAATGCCAATGCCTCATTAAAATCTACAATGTCATAGTCTCCATATTCATCAGTCGTTATGCTGGAATTAAGGGATTTTTGATACTTGTCGCACAAGGTGCGGATCGTTTTTCTATCCCTTTCATATGCAACGTCTGCCAGGGTGTCAAATTCTTGTTGTGATATTTCTAAATACTCACCAGATGGATAGATGTTTTGCTCCATATGCCTCTGGTGTTCACGCAACTTATGGCGAATATTATCCGCAACTGCGTTAAATTCCTTACGGCGCTCACCTAAAATTGCGTATCTGTAACTTATGAATCCGCTTGCAGGAATTGCAATAAATGATACTGTTGTTGCTATAATTGAAAGAACCCTGTCAATCGTCATGAGGTTTCCATATGGAGAGCGTAAGCACATTAACTTGGATTGCTCTCGGTTTGTCCTGCACAAATCTTGCCGTGATACTCATCCAACTTTGGTTTTTGAGGCGGATTTAGCGCCAAATTTTCATCACCAAACCGTCTTTTCAGGCCACCATAAGCACGATCGCAACAACCGAGAGCAAAGTAACCACGCCTACTATCAGATATTCTCTTATCACCCAAACACCTCATCAGGCCACTAAAATTATCGGCGATATCGCAATACCGAGTACCAGAACACAAAACCGATTATCTCGACATCTGCCTCATCGGCCTCTTCGTCGTCATAATCACGATTAATGCTTCTGATTAGAATTTTTCCGCCTGGTTTGCGATAAAGTTGCTTGATGCGCTTCAGATCTCCCTGGTTGATGGCGTAGAGTTCGCCGTCAATAATCCGCTTGTTGCCTGTATCTACTGCTACCGTTGCGCCGTCGGGAATAACGGGCTCCATGCTGTCACCAGAAGCGGGAAAGCAAAGCACTCCAGAACCATCACTATTGGCTCCAACTCGACGGAGCGTTGCTTTTGAAAAGCGCAATTTAAAACCGTTGTGATCCTCATCGTGTACTCGTCCATCACCACACGCAAACTCGATATCCTTCAGAAACGGTACTTCCACCTCATCGTCAGGTAGGGGGGTATTTTTGTCCCAAGCGTCGACAGTTCCCCACTCAGACTCTGGCGGGATGTTGCTCTCCAGAGCCTTCTTTGGAGAACCCTCTCCATTTAATAACCAGTCAAGAGAATAACCGAATTTTTCAGATATTTGTTGCGCCGCCTCACGACTTAACGCGTCTCTTTTTATCCAGTTGTTGACGGTCTGTGGGCTAGTCGACAAAGCCTCAGCCAAATCCCGCTGCTTCAAGCCTTCCCTTGCCAGTAAAAATTTAATTCTTTCAGAAATGCTGCTCATAAAACCCTCCGCTCCATGCATGGTAAACAACATGTGGATTTTTTCCATCACCATAATGTTGATTTAATCCACGCCATGAATTAACATGGTGTTGATTACACATGAGCGGAGCAAAACATGATCAACAAAAAATCCAACGCCAGCACCCCGCTTGAGAAAGCCATTAATGCAGTGGGCGGCTCTCAAAAGGTGCTTGCTGAAAAGGTCGGCGTAACGCCTCAGGCCATCAATATGCTTAAAAAGCGAGGTGGCAGCCTTCCAGTAACAAAAATGCGTAAATACGAAGAAGTAACCGGACTTCCTCGCGAAGTTCTATATCCAGGTATCTTTGCCGCCTAACCGGCGGCTCTAACCACGAAAGGGAAAGCAATGCATTCACTTGCGTATCAACACAATACCGGAATACACCCGGGAGCGGTGATAAACCGCGCTCAAGCTAAGGCGGTGCCAGACCACGAAAAGATCCGCGATGCGGTCCGGGCATGGTCGTCGGCGCTGGACAATCAGGACGTCGTTTCTGCGCTGATCATCAACGAATACCGGGAGCAGGGCGGGACCGCCATCAGCTTCCCGGAAGACATCAGCCGGGCGCGCCAGAAGTTGTTCCGCTTCCTGGATAACCGTTTCGACTCCGAACAGTACCGCGAGAACGTGCGCCAGCTGACACCGGCAATCATGGCGGTACTTCCACTGGAATTTCGCAACCGCCTGGTTCCACAGAACGACACGATGTCGCTGATCGCATCCGCGATGAAAGAGTGTGCCGAAGCTAAACAGGCCGTGCTCCTGGACGCTCCAGAGCATCAGAAGCTGAAAGAGGTAAGCGAAGGTATAGCGTCGCTGTTCCGACTCATGCCGGAGCAGGTAGGGCCGCTGATGACGATGGTTACGTCGATGCTGGGGGTCATGTGAGAGGCACCAGAAAAGAAAAAGCCCTTGAAGCGGTCACTTCAAAGGCCCTTATCACACTGTGTTACGCCAAGTAACGGGAGTAAGTATGTCAAAAACTCGCAAAAAGTACCAGGAAAAAGAGGAACGTCGCCATCCAGATTCACCAGATGGCCTGGTTGTCGCTGCCTCAAAAAACCGGGCGTTCGCTGAGCGCTTCGTTGGCATGGCAAGACTGGCACTGATTCAGGCAGGGGTGAAGCATGGGCGTCGTTAAGCATTTAGCAGACTACAGGCCGCCGCTGGAGGTCGTGGAGCATCGTGTGGCGCAACTGGAAGATGGGTTCACTCGCGTCGCGAATGAGCTTCTTGATGCCGTTATGGCTTCAGGTTTGAGCGAAACTGAGATGTGCATTGTGCTGGCCGTCTGGCGCAAGACATACGGCTTCAATAAAAAAATGGATTGGGTCAGCAACGAGCAACTGGAGCAGATGGTTGGTAAGCACCACACGCATTGCTCTACGGCAAAAAATCTGCTGATCAGCAAGAAGGTATTTATTCAGGAAGGCCGCAAAGTTGGCATGAATACCAATGTTTCCGACTGGAAAACGAAGGTTAACGGATTCTGCAAAACATTAGCTAAACCTGCTAAGAAAACCTTAGCGGAAGTTGCTAACAGAACTAAGCAGAAGGTGCTAACCACAAAAGACAATAATCAAAATACAGAAAGACAAGATCCCCCTAAATCCCCCAAGGGGGAAAACTCACTCGCTCAGGAAGTGATGGATTACTTCAACGAGCTAACTGGTAGTCGTTGTGCTGCGCTGGCACCTTTTGAGAAAGCTCTCTCCACAGTGAAGAGCAAAGACCAGTGCTACACCGCTGAAGAGCTGAAGCTGGTTATCCGCTGGGCCCATGTGAATTGGGGTCACAGCTTCAAGCCAGAGAACCTGTGCCGTATGACCCGCTTTGATGGATACCTGTCAGACGCCCTGATATGGGCAGATGGTCATGGAAGCAACCCGAAAGCCTGTCCGCACGAAGAGATCATCAAGCTCTGGAATGAAAAATTCCCTTCGAAGGCCGTTTCACTGCATGAGTGGAACCGCCGCCGTCCGGCCTATCGAGACCTGGAAGCTGTGTGGAACGGCAAAACCACCCAGGGCAACTGGCGAGAACTGAAGCACATGGGAATGGCCTTCGAGCTGATTAGCAAGTCTTCCCTGTTCGGCACCAGAGGCGATCAGCCATGGCTGACTCTCGACTGGATACTGAATCCGAAGAACTGGGGATCTGTCTACGAGCAGGCCATCAACGAGCACCGTGAGCGCAAGGGAGTCAAAGCATGAGCCGTTTTATTGATTTATACGTTGAGCAGGCCGTCATTGGCGGAATAATGCTTGCAGCAGGTCGCGCAGATGGCGTGGACATGGCTACCGATGCGATTGAGGGGCTTACTGAGGACCACTTCACAGCAACGCCCCATAAAGTGGCTCTGCGGTCATATAAGCGACTCAACGAATCCGGTTCGAAGATAGACCTGCTTACGCTGACCAGCGATCTTGAACAACTCGGGGTGCTTGAGAGTGCGGGTGGGTTCGCTTACCTGGCTGAATGCAGCAAAAACACTCCCTCTTTCGCAAACCTGGCAGCCTACTGCGAAAAGCTTCGTGAAATGTACCTTGGTCGCCGTATGACCCTGGCGTTACAGGTCGGGATCCAGAAGCTTTCTGAACCAACGACCGAGGGTATTGCTGACATCATTGGCAACATTCAGGCCGACATCTCTGGAATTGAGCACAGCGCTGACTACGGAACTGAACACATCACCACTGGCATCGACATGTCGCTGGAAACAATCCAGGCGATCATCAATGGCGACATCTGGAAATACAAAACAGAGCTGGGTATGTCGACCATCGATAGCGCTTTCGGAGGATTCAACAATACGGATTTTATCGTCGTTGGCGGACGTCCTGGCATGGGGAAAACCATGTTTAGCACCACAGTGACAGAAACCGTAGGCCTGAAAAACAAAAAGCCGGTGCTGTTCTTCAGTCTCGAAATGCCAGTGGAACAAATCTCTGAGCGAGTCGCTTTCCACCGGGCGCGGGTAAGCAAAGAAGATCTGCTGAGCAAAGTTAGCGGGAAAATGGACGAGGCATGGGGGAAGGTTAGTCACTGCATGAAGGAGTTCATCGACTCTCCAATCTACATCAATGACAAGCCATCCCTAAGCGTTCACCAGGTGCGTGCTGAAGCGCGCAGAATGAGCAAGAAGCTGGGCGGACTGGGCGTGGTCATCGTCGATTATCTTCAGAAAATGCGGATGTCAGACCCGGAGAACATGAACCGCAGTGTAGGGGAGATCGCCACTGGACTGAAAAACCTGGCGAAAGAATTGCGTTGCCCGGTCATCGCTCTGGCCCAGCTGAACCGAAACCTTGAACAGCGCGCTAATAAGCGTCCCGTTGCGGCAGACCTGCGAGAGTCTGGCGTCATTGAGCAGGAAGCAGATGTGATCTTCATGGTTTACCGGGATGAGAAGTACAACGAAAACACCGAACTGAAAGGCATCACCGAAATCATCTGTGTGAAGTCCCGCCATGCGCCGGGGGCAGAAAAGACCTACCACTTCAGCAGCCGCTACTCCGGCCTGGACCCGGTAGATTTCACCTACAGCGGCCAGATGCAACAGGAGGCTGACTATGAGTGCTAAGACGATGAAAGGCAAACAGGCAATTCTGCGTTATCTCGAAACGCACCGGACCTTCACCGCGAAGGATGTGGCCACAGAGTGCGGCATGACCATCAACTGCATCACGAAGAACGCTATCGATCTGGAGCGGGCCCGCAAGATTGTCCGGGTGAGCAAGGTCTGGCGAACGGTGACTTATCGCCTGTCGACTCCGGAAGAGCAGGACGGCACCGCGCGCAGCTGCACCAACGGAATATTTCAGGAGTGCCGGAACAGTCCTGCGATGAAGCGAGTATTGATGGTTTGGGGGAGGGTAGGGGTATGAAAATTTACATCGCAGGACCAATGACGGGTTACGAAAACTACAACCGTCCGATGTTTAACGCAGTAGCACAGCAGATGTTATCAGGAGGTCATGTGGCATTAAATCCGGCCACGCTCCCGGATGGTTTATCTCAGCGTGAGTATATGGACATCTGCCTGGCGATGCTTCGCTGCGCCGACGCCATTCACATGCTGCATGGGTGGCAAGAGTCGGAAGGTGCCGTCGCTGAGCATGCCATGGCTAAAAAGCTGGGAATTAAAATTTCTTACCAATTTGAAGGAGCTGCCGCATGAAACCAACATACGAAGAACTTGAATCCAGATGCGCAGAGCTGGCTGCGGAGAATACGGGGCTGAAGTCTTCCGTAGCTGAAGTGCGACGCCAGGCATTCAATGCTCGAAGAAACTCACATAACTGCGGACCTTTTCAGTATTCAGATTTATGCGATTCAATCATTGACGAAACCAAGGTTGAAACCCCGGCCACCGACGCTTTCCTGGCTGAAGTGCGGGCCGCCGCAGTAGATGAAGTTTGCCTGAAAATTAGCAACGCAATTATTAATTGCTATCAGGACGAACAAATTGGGCTTGATGCAGCAGCAACTATCTGCGGTGACTTCGCATCAGGGCTTCGCAAAGGAGTGCAGTCATGAGCAACGTCGACAAACTTATGGAAAAGCTGAAATCGGCTGCGCTAAAGCTTAACTGCGAGCAATGGCAAACACGCAATGGCTTTAGCGGCGTTGAGGTGATTGTTAAAGGCAGTGTGGAAAAGGGGCATGGTTGTGTGAGTTATCAGCCGGTCGCTTCTGAACTGGTTGATACCAAAACGGCAAAGGCAATCGCTTTATTTTGTCCGGCCAACATTTTGGCGCTGCTGGATGAGCTGGAAGCCAAGGAAAAGCGGATTGCTGAGCTGGAGGCGCGGGAAGTTGTACTTCCACAGCGCTATAGCATGTTGCATCGCGTCGATTTCGATGAGCCGTATCACACGGAAATGGTTTACAAGCAGCATCAGGTGCTTGAGGCACTGCACGACGCTGGCATTTGCATCAAGGTGGAGTAGGGATATGGCTGAACTAACCAAAGAATGGCTCCTGAAGACCATAACGGAGCTTGAAGAAGAGCGCGATGCGACGCCAGGAGCTGTAAACGAAGATGCGGCCATGGCGCTTGCGGCGATGAAGCTAGCGCTGGCATCGCTCGACGCGGAGCCTGTTGGGTTCATCGCAAGGCACAAAGAAACTGGCAAATTTGGTAGCTATCTGCATCCAAAGGCGGATTGGTTTAAGAATGATGATTACGAAGTCTTGAGCGCCTACACAGCCCCTCCAGCGCCGGTATCTGTGCCTGATGCAATGACACCAAAACAAGCATCACGCGCATATTGCGGAGAAGTACGCGGATGCCGAGATGGCTGGAACGCCTGCCGCGCCGCCATGCTTCAGGGTGCCGAACATGTAACGACGGCTTACAAGTTGCCTGATGATTTTATTTGCATGCTTACTGGTAGAGCTAAATATCTTCGAGAAAAAGGAGAGATCAAATCACCTGAGCTTTTGGAGCGAGCTGCTGCCGCGCTTCAGGGGGAAAGCGTTAATACCTCCTCCATTCCTAATGGATGGAAACTTGTTCCGATTGACCCAACAAAAGATATGTTGCGTGCGGGGCAATCGGTGGTTGGGTTCTGGCTGAATACAGTGCATTGCTACTCGAAAATGCTCGCCGCAGCACCGCAGCAGGAGGCATGATGTACGACAATTACACCATCAACCGCTGCGACGCCATGGAGTGGCTTGCAGAGCATTACCCAACCTTCCCGGACAGGATGCCAGATGTGCCGCTTAAGGCCGACTGGTGTAGCGCCAGCCTGTTCAGAGGGTGGAGTTTCGTTATCTTGCTCAATGGTTCACTGGTCTTTGCTGACTGCCTGTCACCTCCCATCCGGGCAGAAGACATGGCTGGCTTCAAACTGCCTGAGTTGACATAGCTACCATACAAGCGATATGGGAATCCCCATATCGAGAGCCATGGCCTCTTCGGAGGCCTTTTTCTCGCATTGATAATTCAGAATCAACCAGCCATAATATCAGTGCCGTCGGAGTTGAACGCCCGACGGTAAGACTTCTGCGCATTTGATGGGGACATTAAATGCGACCACAATCTGAACTCCTCACCTTGTCACAGATGCAGAAATGCACCTGCGATTTTCTGCATTCTGCGTTACCTCTCGGAGGTGGCGTATGAAGCAGCACTACTGCATCGTTAACGACACCGTTAAAGACAACCTCATCGCATACATTCGCACCCTGCCAGTGAACCCTCGCGCGCCGATGGTGGTCGAGGCCCGGGAAGAAACCCGCACTGATAAGCAGAATCGTTTGATGTGGCCGCTGCTGAAGGACCTGTCTGACCAGGTTGTCTGGCACGGCGAAAAGCTGACCCGCGAGGAATGGAAGGACCTCATCACCGTTCTGGTGAATCAGACTCAGGACCAGGAGCAGAAATCCGCGCCGGGCATCAACGGCGGCCGTGTGTATTTCGGCGTCCGCACATCCAAATCCAGCAAGCGCTACATGGTCGACGTCATCGAGGCGATTTACTGGTTCGGTACCGACCGTGGCGTGAAGTTCTCCGAGGCATCCAGTAAGCGCATTGCCTGGGCGCAAGAGTGGAGGGCTTCCCGTGGGTAGTCCTCTCGCACGTGTCATCACCAATGAAATTTTCCGCGTTCCGGCGCGCCGCCAGCGTAAGCCAGCGGTTAAGCCGTCGGATATCCCGACACTGAAAGGCTACACCGCCCGCCTGGTGGATCAGAAATGGCTGCGTCTCGCGGCACGGAGGAATCATGCGTAAACCATCACGCCGTAAGTGCAAAGTATGCGGCGAATACTTCGTGCCGAAATTCCACGATATCCGGATCCGATGGTGCTGCCCGGAGCACGGCGCAATCCTCGCGATGGAAGAGCGCGAAAAGGAGAAGGTTAAGGCCGCGGCCAAGCGCATCAAGGAGCAGAAAGAGGCAGAGAAGGCCGGGCGCAAACGCCGCAAGGCCAAGCGCGAGTCACTCAAGTCTAAATCCCAGTGGGATAAAGAGGCTCAATCAGCTTTCAATCGCTACATCCGGGTCCGCGATGAAGGTAAGCCATGTGTCAGTTGCGGCAATCCACTCATCGGCAAAAGCAATTACCTGACTGGCAGCGCCATTGACGCCAGCCATTACCGTTCACGCGGCGCTGCCTCACACCTCAAATTCAACGTGTTTAACGTCCACTCCGCTTGCACCCGCTGTAACCGGCAGTTGAGCGGTAATGCTGTCGAGTACCGGATCCGCCTGGTTGATCGCATTGGCCTTAAGCGCGTAGAGCGGCTCGAAGCTGACAATGCCCCACGCCGGTTTGACGTTACCTACCTGAAGCGCGTGAAAGCAATTTTTTCCCGCAGGGCCAATGCACTGATGAAGCGCCGTCAAAAATTACAGGAGAGTGCAGCATGAAATGCAAAGTTGAAGGTTGTGAGCGTGAATGCAAACACTACCCAGGAAAGGGTATCTGTCAAATGCACTACTTCCGAATGATGCGCTACGGGACCTACGAACTCACAAAAAACGGTAAAGGGAAATTCAGGCATAAAAATGCGAAGGGATATCAAATGCTCAAAATTCCTGATCACCCACTATCAATGGCGAATGGTTGCGTTTATGAGCACCGAAAAGTTGTTTACGACCGCTATGGAGAAACACTTCCACCATGCGAAAAATGCGGAAAGAAGGTCACATGGAAAACCGCGCATATTGATCACATTGATGAGGTTGTTGATAACAATGCGGACTCAAATCTTAGGGTGCTTTGCCGAGCGTGTAATGTCATGCGATCTCGAGTGCATATCCCTGAGCACACAAAAAAAGGACGCACAGCCATAACTTTCAATGGCGAAACGAAAACCGCCACAGAATGGTCAAGGGACCCTCGCGTTTCAGTATCAGAAACATCCATCAAGCGTCGACTAAAAAATGGAATGAATGTAGAGGATGCGCTTTTTTCTCCCAAAGTAACCCACAGGCATACCAGGCCAAGAGGAAGAACACCTCTGTATGGTGAATATCGCGGACCAAAGCAGAAGGAGTCAGCATGAACCACGCCGATTTCCTGCGGTACCAGGCTGAAAGCGTTAAGCGCGCCAACCTACCGCCAGTAGCAAAGCACAGCCAGACCAAAACCAACCAGCCACAGAAGGAAGCCGCATGAACAGTCAGCAACTGGAATACGTACGTCAGCAGCTTATTGTGGCGACCGCAGATCTGAGTGGGGCTACGAAAGGGCAGCTGGTAGCTTTCGCCGAGAATGCGCAGTTCACCGCGACGGCGCGCAGCCGGGGACGAAAGAAAGTCACTGACCCGGTCACCGGCCGGAAAGTTAACCCGGACGGCCCAGCGATGAGTGGCAGTCAGTCCCGCGCCAAGGGCTCGTCTATCGCGCTGGTGAGCCCGTTGGAGTTCGGCACTGCGTCATGGCGCCGCGCTGTGTTGTCGATGGAAGAGCACCAGAAAGCGTGGCTGCTGTGGAACTACAGCGAGAACGTTAGCTTTGAGCACCAGGTGGCGATCACCCAGTGGGCGTGGGCAGAGTTCCGGGAACAGCTCGGCGCGAAGAAGGTGGCCGACAAGACGATGGACCGCCTGAAGAAGCTAATCTGGCTGGCGGCGCAGGACGTCAAAGCAGAGCTGGCTGGCCGTGAGACGTACGAATATCAGGCGCTGGCGGAACTGGCGGGCGTTGCGAAATCCACCTGGACAGAAACATATCTGCCTCACTGGCTGGCTATGCGTAACAGCTTTAAGCGACTCGATAGCGGTGCGCTTATCTCAGTAACGCGATCACGTTCACAACAAAAGGCGACAAATTTGGATGTAAGTCTTGCAAAACCGAACTGAAACGCATATATTTCATGTAAATCTGATATCGTCGCCATAGCTTTGATTGTCGACACGAAGAATTCAAGCCCGAGGTTAACGCCTTGGGCTTTTTAGTTTCTACACAACAGGAAAGAGCATTTGTAGGGTTCGACTCCCTGCCGTGGGGTTGCGCCACATGATGCGAGTCATGAGTGCTCTGTCCGTTGTGGTGAATGTCCTGATGGCGTCGTAAAGCGATAGCCGTGAATGCCGGATAGCAGCGCCGGCCACCACAAACCAAACCCACTACCTGGGACCCTTCGGCCATAGAGCCGACATTGCCTTACCCTCATCTTCCTGGCTTGTCGCCAGGTTTTTTATTCCAGGCCGCAGACAATCAATTCCAGATGCCACGTAGCTAACGTGTCTGACGGCCTTTCCCCTACTACCACACAGCACCCCGGAACCGGAGGTGTGGAATGCAACGTATGAACCCAACAGATGGACACAATCTGCCTTACTGGTGGTCAACTCTTCTGGGGTTATTTTCCGTTCTCAGTTTACAGGACTACGTCTTTATTCTCGGCGCGCTGGTCTCTGCATACTTCACGATTAAGACCTATTACGCGAAACGGAAAGAAGAGCGTGAACGGCTGGAAGAAGAAAAGAAACGTACACAGTTACTGGCTAAATACCTTGCTGAGGTAAGCGAGAAACCCCACTCCGAACGTCCGGCATCTGCCGAGGTTGTAACGGAGGCAATGCGGAGAATGTCCAGTGGCGAACTTGAAGCTGAGTAAGAAGAGTGGCGCGGCCGGGATCGTTTGTTCAGTGGCGACAATTATCGCAATCGTGATGAATGCGGGCCATGTCAGGACTAACGAGCGCGGGCTGGAGTTAATCGGCAACGCTGAGTCTTGCCGACGTGATCCGTATGTGTGCCCGGCAGGTGTGCTGACTGACGGTATGGGTAATACGCATGGCGTAAAACTCGGCACCGTTAAGTCTGATCAGCAGATCGCAGCCGAGTGGGAGCGCAATATCCTTGATGCTGAATCCTGCGTTAACCGCTACGGGAATGGCAGAAAGCTATCTGACGATACTTTCTCGGCAGCTGTATCGGTAACGTTTCGTGCTGGCTGCGGAAACATGCGCACCTCCACGATGTTCTCTCTTCTCAGAGGTGGGTATATCACCGCGGCATGTAACCAGTTCCCTCGCTGGGTATGGGGAGGCGGCAAGGTTCTGCCTGGTCTGGTAACTCGAGCAGGGAAAGAAAAGGCGCTCTGCCTGGATGGTGTGAAATGAGCCGCCTTACCGCCATCACCGCCGTAGTGGTTGTCTTCCTGCTGGTCTCCATGGCCTGGGCGATTAACCACTACCGCGACAACGCCATCACCTACAAAGACCAGCGCGATAAAGCCATCAAGAATCTCAACCTGGCTAACGCCACCATCAAAGACATGCAGGTGCGCCAGCGCGATGTCGCTGCGCTGGATGCCAAATACACGAAGGATTTAGCTGATGCGAAAAAGCAGCTTGATGATCTGCAGCGTTGTGTTCGCGATGGCAAGTGTGGGTTGCGCATCAACGCAAAATGTCCCGCGAACGGAGCGACCAGCACCGGCGGCATGGGCGATGCTTCCGGCCCCAGACTTACTGACTCCGCTGAACGGGATTATTTCACCCTCAGAGAGCGAATCGTCACAGTGACGAAGCAGGTCGGCTATCTGCAGGACTACATCAAAGAACAGTGTCTCAAGTAGTCATATGCAGTAAAATTGGTTCTCATCACAAGAGGGCTGGATTATGGAAATTACTGAAATTAAGTGGTCAGAAGCGTCAAGGGAATTGCTTATGTCCCAACTTGATTACATGGCTGAGGTTAGAGGCTCACGCAAGGGTGATGATCCTACGCCAATTTCGGTTGGACCTTTCACGGGTTCATACGCTGAATTGCAATCTTTCTTCCAGAGCAACCCAACAGAAGAAGAAATGCACGCCTTCGCCATGGTAGATGGTTACTCAACAAGAAAAACATTCTCGTAAACAGGTCGCTTAGGCGGCCTTTTTTATTTCCATTACAGAAGCTCTTCATTGAGGGGCTTCGATAATGATCTATGTAACCCCGCAAGGATGGTGATCACATCTTGCTGACGGGTAAGCCGTAAGTGGCTAAGCACTTCTGAGAAGCAGGGCAACCGCTGCGTCAGTTGAACATGGTACAATTAATGAGTTGGCAGGATATTAAATTGAGGCGGGGTTTCTATGTGGATAGTGCAAAAAAAATCTAGCGATGACGGTCTTGATGTTGAGATCAGTGCCATTTCCGATGATAACGATCACGGTAAGAAAAGTTGGGGCTGGCATAACCCAGATGAAAAGTGTGTAGTGCTCAGAACCTCGAGTTTATATCAAAAAATGCCTGTCGCAGATAGCATCTTAGAATCGGCGATATCGGAAGCTCAAAAGATATGTGACGAAAAGAACTCGAAGATTTAATGGAAGTAAATCTTAAAGCCGCCTCCTGGCGGTTTTTTGTTGCCATAACCATGGGTAGGCTCATCGTAATGGCAATACCCCAACAAACGGATAAAGAGGCTCTCAATGTCCGAAATCTACCAAATCACGCTAACCACCCAAACAGGCGAAACCTTCACGGGCAAGATGTCACGACGTCAGCCTGAGCTGGTTAACGGCTTTGTGCCGCTGGCGACGGAAACGGGACAGTGGCTGTATTTCGCTCCTGCAGATGTAAAGCGCGTGGAGTTCACGCCAGTACCGGAAGAGCAGACCGAACAAACGACGGAGTAACCAATGAGCAAACCAGATTGGGAGGCCATTGAATCGGCTTACCGGGCTGGTTCATTGTCAGTAAGGGCCATCGGCGAAAAGCATGGCGTTAACCACGCCACCATCCTGAAGAGAGCGAACAAAGAAGGATGGCAGCGCGACCTGACAGAAAAGGTCAGGGCGGCAACCAAGGCCAAGGTAACCAAGTCGGTAACCAAAGACAGTAACCAGTCACCAGTGGTTACTGATGAGCAGATTATTGACCAGGCATCCGATGAGGCGGCCGCTGTAGTCATGGCTCATCGTGAAAGTTTAGCGGCATGGCGCGGCATCACCAATAAGCTCCGCGACTTCCTCGAAGATGCAGATATCACGGAAGAAAATCACGCCTCAATGTCTCGTTCGATCACTGCCGGTGTCGATGCTCAAATCAAAGTGATAAACGCTGAGCGCAAGGCGTATAACCTCGACACCGAGGAAGGTAATAAGACGGTTGATGACCTGTCTAACCTGATGGATTCACTGTCTCAGGGGGCGTAATGAAACCTGAGCACATCAAGCTGCTGTCCGATAAAGACTGGCGGCTGAATAACCTTTACTGGATCACCGACAAAGAGGGCAAGCCCACGCGCTTCAGGATGACGCCTGAGCAGCGGGAATACTTTGAGGGGATCCACACCCGCAACATCATTCTGAAAGCTCGCCAGCTCGGTTTCACAACTGAAGTGTGCATCATCCAGCTCGACGCAGCCCTGTTCGAGTCGGCTAAATGCGCGCTGATCGCCCATACGCTGAATGACGCAAAGCGCCTGTTCCGTGAAAAGGTGAAGTACGCATACGATAAGCTTCCGGCAGAGATAAAGGCGGCCAACCCGGCCAGCAATGATTCTTCCGGCGAGCTCGTCTTCAAGAAGGGCGGCTCACTATACGTCAGCACTTCATTTCGTGGCGGTACGCTGCGTTACCTGCACGTTTCCGAGTTCGGGAAGATATGCGCCAAGTATCCTGACAAAGCCCGTGAGATCGTCACTGGTGCGTTTGAGGCGGTATCGACTGGATGCTTCGCTACTATCGAGAGCACAGCAGAGGGCCGGGCGGGTTACTTCTTCGATTACTGCCAGACGGCAGAGAAGGCTCTACTACAGGGCAAGCCACTTTCACCGCTCGACTGGAAGTTTTTCTTCTTCTCCTGGTGGAAGAATCCGCAGTACGCCATCGACCCGGTAGAGCCACTACCGCAGCGCCTGATTGAATACTTCGCTGAAATGGCGGCGAAGCACGGCGTAGTCGTTAACGAACGCCAGAAAGCCTGGTACTACGCCAAAGAGAAAACGCTCGGCGAGGACATGAAGCGCGAATACCCGACCATTCCGGCCGAGGCTTTCCAGCAGTCTGTCGAGGGCGCGTATTACGCCAAACAGTTCCGCTGGCTCTACACCAACAAGCGAATCGGCCAAATCCCGGATAACTCACACCTGCCGGTTCATACGTTCTGGGATATCGGTGTGGGTGACTCCACGGCGATATGGTTCGTTCGTGAGGTTGGCGAAGAGTTCCACATCATCGACTACTACGAAAACTCCGGCGAGGGGCTGAGGCACTACATGAAGGTGCTGAAAGACCGAGGCTATGAGTACGGCGAGCACTGGGGGCCGCACGACATCGAGAACCGCGAGTTCGGCGCTGATGCCAAATCGCGCAAAGAACTCGCGCAGGAAGGCTATGAAATCGACGGCCAGGTGTACTCGATGACATTCAATGTTGTTCCGAAAACGGGTGTTGATACCGGCATTGAGTCGGTGCGTGAAATCCTCCCGTCCTGTGTATTCGATGAGGAGAAATGCGCCGAGGGCATATCCCACCTGGAGGGCTATCGCAAGGAGTGGGACGACAAGCGCGGCTGCTGGAAAGATAAACCGCTTCATGACTTCACATCACACGGTGCTGACGGCTTCCGCTACTTTGCTGTAGCGAAAAATAACCAAAAACAGGTTGGTGCAATCTTCTTCACATAAGGACAACTCAGTGAGTAACACTACAGAAATGCAAGTCCTCGCTGGGCTCATTGTGAACAGCCTTAACGAGGTTGGGCGCGCGCGCCAGTTGTATGCATCAGGGCTTGGGAAGTCCGGTAACACGAAGCGTCACCATCTGTGGTGCGAATTTGGTTACCCGGAGCGACTCGACTTCGACCACTTCTACAACATGTATGAGCGTAACGGCGCGGCGTTCGGCGCGGTGCATAAGTTGCTCGATGCATGCTGGACTGATACCCCGGTGATCGTCGACGGCGATGAGACGAAGAAGTCTAAGAAGTCGACGCCGTGGGAAAAGAAAGTCACCAAGCTCATGAAGAAGCATTGGGCGAAAGTGAAGGATGCAGATCGGCGCAACCTGGTCGGGCATTACTCAGCACTTATCCTCCAGTTTGCAGACAGCAAGGAGTGGTGGGAGCCTGTCGATCGCAGCGTGATGCGAAATTCTCGCGAGCGCGGCCTGGTCAAGATGATCCCCGCATGGGAAGCGCAGGTTAAACCCGGTGAGCTTGAACAGGACCAGAAATCGCCAGACTATGGCATGCCGAAGTTCTACTATTTCCAGGAACAGCAGGTCGGAGATAACGGCAATATTTCCGGTCCGATGCGGTCGATTAAGATCCACCCTGAGCGCATCATCATGTTTTGCGAGGGCTCAGAGGACGAGACTTCGCTGGCGGGAATTCCCTTCCTGAGAGCTGGTTATAACGACCTACTCGACATGGCCAAGACCTCTGGCGGTAGCGCCGAGGGCTTCCTGAAAAATGCCAGCAGGCAACTCGGCATAAACATGTCGAAGGATACAAACCTCAAGACCATCATCGACGAGGCGAAGAAAGCCGGATATGCAGGTCTGGCAGAGGCACTGAACGCCGCAATCCAGAAGTTGAACTCAGGCACAGATTCCGCGTTGGTTACACAGGACGGCGAGGCTAAGGTGCTTTCTGTGGCCGCTGCCGACCCAAGCCCTACCTGGATGGTCTCGGCGAACCAATTCTCTTCATCTGTGCAGATACCTTTCACCATCATATTTGGTCAGCAGACAGGCCGCCTAGCCTCGGATCAAGATAAGAACGATTTTGCCAAGCGGTGCAATGGTCGTCGGTCAGGGTTCCAGTCAGGTCGGGTAACAGCGGTGATTGAGCGCCTGTGGACCGTTGAAGTTATCGAGCCGCCGAAGTCTGGTGAAATAACGCTAACCTGGTCTGATCTACTCGCGCCAAGCGAGAAAGAGAAAATTGCCAACATGAAGGAAATGGCTGCGGTCGCGAAGGATACCCAGCAAGCCTATGGCACACCTGCTGTTGATGAGAACGAAGTCAGGGAGGCGGGAGAACTTGAGCCGCGTGAAGATGTTAAGCCGCCTGATCCAAATAAAAAGGTAACGACCGATGATCCTCTTTCCGATGACACCGGAGCAAAAGACGAAAGTCGGGACACCGGTAGTTCCGCGCAGCAAGGTTGACCCGACGCGCTCGGCAAAGCAGGTTACCGCGATGTACCGGGATATAGAGGAGCGGTATCTCGGCATCAAGCGCGCGCTAAAAGCACTGTTTGACCAGCGGCTGACCGGGCGAGATCGTGAGGTAAACCGCCATAACTGGCACTTCCTGTGCCACGACCATGGCGAGGATATGCGGCTCTACCAGGTCAACGCTGGCAAGTTCATCTACGACATGTCAGCACAGGAACTGGCTGATCTGCTGGAAGCGGTGCAAGGCATTCTCGACGATTACCTGCTGGAAGGTGGCGAGCAAAACCTCTGGGCGATGGATTACGTCGTTGCAGAAGCGCAGCGCGGCACGCTGGAGGCCTTCAACAACCTTTCGCAGCAGTCGCAGGTGTACGCCAGCCAGACGACGTTACAGCAACTTTTAAGCAGCCCCGGTCACCTTAATCAGGTGGCGGCTGCCAGGCTGACAACGTTTAGTGACTGGAAGGTTATCAGCGACACAGCCCGCGGCGATTTAACCAACATCATCACCGATGCGGTAGCGCGCGGTGTAAATCCACGCGAGACGGCCAGCGTCATCAGTAAGCGTCTTGACGTATCGATGTCGAAGGCCAAGACCATCGCTCAGACTGAGCAGGTCGGCGCGCTGCGGCAGGCGCAATGGAACGAAACCGACTGGGCTGCTGACCGGCTTGGGCTGAACACTGGCCTGCTGTGGCTGTCAGCGCTCAAGCCCACAACGCGCACCTGGCACGCCAGCCGTCACGGCAAGGTCTACACCACCGAAGAGGTGCGGGACTTCTACGCCGAGAACGGCAACCGGTACAACTGCTATTGCAGCCAGATTCCGGTGCTTCTCAACGACGACGGCAGCATATTCAACGAAGGGCTGGCGGATAAGTTGGCGAAAGAGCGAAAAATCTGGAATAAGACTCAATGATTATGAAAAACAGCCGATAAGGTATAGGGACATTTTCAAGGAGAATACTATGGAAAAATATATCGTAACTTATCGCGCTTTTGGACATAACAACGTTCAATTGGGAGAAGGGCATACAGCTGTTGAGTATGCGGAAGGAAGTTTTACTGCGGTAGGTTTTTTGAAAGATGTTGAAGACGAGGCGCTAACTGATGCCCAGAGTCGCCATCAAAACGCAATCAGAATTATCATTAACTCTGTATTTAAGCTCTAGCCCATATAGTTGAACTAAACCCTCCTCCGGAGGGTTTTTTATTGCCTGAAATCCACCAATGAGGACGCAACGTGAAGCTATCCAGCATCCACGTTAAATCCCTCGCCATCAACGCCTCCAACATCTCAACGACCACCATCAACGGCCAGGAACACTACGTCATTCGTGGTGCGGTTCCGATCGTCGATGACATCGTGATGAATGGCGGCCTGTACCCGGCGGAGGAGATTAACAACAGCTACCAGACGATGGAGCGCAAGTTAATGCCGATCGGCCACCCGATGGTGAACGGCAAATACGTCAGCGCCAACGATCCGCAGGCGGTCAACGATTACTACGCCGGGGCATGGGCTCAGAACGTCAGCAAGGCCAACGATAAGGTCGTGATGGACGTTTACGTCAATAAGGCTGTAGCAGATACCAAGCCTGACGGTAAGCGCCTTATCCAACGCCTGGACGACATGATTTCCGGCAATAACGCCGATCCGATTCATGTCTCCACCGGACTGCTGCTGAACAAAGAGCAAAAGGCAGGGGAATCGAAACAGAAGAAATACTCCTGGGTCGCTCACAACATGCAGTTCGACCACATCGCGATCCTGCTCGACGAGCCCGGAGCCGGGACGCCTGATGAAGGTGTCGGCATGTTCGTTAACGCTGACGGGCAAGAGGCTGATGTTGAATCGACGAGCCTCATCGATGCAGCCAACAGCATGAAAGTCGGCTGGTGGAACAAAGTGAAGTTCTTCATCAGCAACGCTTCAGAGATGTCCTTCCACGACATCTACCAGGCACTGCGCATGTCCATAAAGCAGGACGACAAAAAGTGGCGCTACGTCGTCAGTGTCTGGCCTGACCATTTTGTTTACGAAGAGGATGGCGAGAACGTCAAACCGAAGCTCTTCGACCAGAAATACCTCATCTCTGACAAAGTCGTAACGCTTGTCGGCGATCCAGTAGAAGTCGTGCGCAAACCAACTGAGTACGAAGTCAAAACCAACGGAGAAACAAACCCGATGAAAGAGAAGATGATCGCCGCGCTCAATGCCGCAGGCGTTAAAACCGAGGGGCTGACCGACGATCAGGTCTGGGATGCCTACAACCAGCAGATGAAGAAGAAAGATGGCGGCGGCGACCTGGGCCAGGCTCAGATCAACTCTGATGTGATTACTGCCGCTGTTAATGCGGCGCTCACCCCGCTGAACGAAAAGCTGAGCAAGCTTGAAACCCAGCTGCAGGCGAACGCAGAAAGCGACCTGAAAACCAAGCGCGATGCGGTTAAAGCGAAATTCTCGTTCATGACTGAAGCGGCGATCAACTCGCTGGCTGGCGACGCGCTGAACGACTTGTACTCACAGTGCCAGACCAGCACCGGTCTTAACCCTGCATTCCAGGGGAATGGCGCTCAGAGTGAAATCCTTAACATGGAGGCACCTGAATAATGGCTCTCGCACCTCGTTTCCATACCGTAATCGCGGGCCCGGCCCGTAAGAATGACCCGCAGGTCATTGAAGCAATCATGGCGGCGGCCGTGAAGCCCGGCTCACTGGTAATGCTCGACAGCACCGGGAAACTGGCGGTTCACAATGTCGCTGGTGGTGCAGGCGTTGCTCTGGCTCTTCAGCACAACTATATCGGCGGTGGTGACATTCGCGACTCGGTTCCTGCAGGTGATACCGGCGCGGCCATCATGTGCGAAGACGATGTGGATTACCACATGCTGGTCAAGGCAGGCGAAGTGCTGCTGGAAAACGAAGGCCTGGTTTCTGCCGGTGACGGCACGCTTGCCAAGGCAACCACGCCAGCCACCGACCAGGTCCTCTTTTATTCACGCGAAAAAATCACCGTTGGCGCTGAAGCTCAGCTCGTGAAAGTTCGCAAATCAGGGAAAGCAACCGCATGAGCATGAGCATGATCGTATTCAACAAAAAGCTGATCACCGAACACAACCAGGTGAAGCAGGCATGGAATCAGCTGCTGATGCAGCGTGAATCCTTCAACATCAACCAGAACACCATTTCCGCCCAGTACGGCGGCGCGCTGGAAGTTAACCAGGCCGCGCTGATTTCCAAAGACTATTGGCGCGAAGTGGACAACATCACCACCCGAGTCTTCCGTAATGACGAAGGAAACGGCCTGCTGGATGATTTGCTCGGTCTCGGTACGCCGATCTCTATCGGCAAGACAGCGGCGCTGTACCGCGTTTCCAGTGATGCCGGTAAGGTTCATCGCTCACTGACGGGCCACGTGCCGGAAGAGCTGGATAAAGTCCTTTACGATGAGGCTGGTGACCCGGTCCCAATCTTCAACACCGGCTACGGCCGCGAATGGCGTGAGTGGAACGGCATGCAGTCAGAAAACCTTGACGCAATGGCAGATGACCAGGAAGCGCACGTTGCAGCCATCCGCGAGGATATGGCCGACTACATGCTTTCAGGTGACGCGAAAGTGAAGGTGAAGGGTTATGTCGGCGCAGGCATTACCAACCACGCCAACACCAACCAGGTGGATCTGAGTGCATCCGGTCTGAATATTGACCTGACCACCTCCACTCCTGACGAAACTGTCGCGTTCTTCACCGGCCCGTTCGCGAAACTGCTGGACGATAACTATGTGCAGGAAAAGGTAAAAGCATGGGCATCTCCGGATATCATGCGCAACCTGAACCGACCGTACTCCGATGCTGCCGGATTCAAAGAAGGCACTGTGCTGGAATACATCCTGCGCTATGGCCGCATCGAGTCGTTCAACCAGACCTTTAAGCTGACCGGTAACCACTTCATTGCCTACGTACGCAATTCGCAGTACATCAAGACGCGCATCGCCGCGCCGGTGGGTACCTTCATGATCCCGCGTCAGAATCCGTTCGACAACTACAACTCCCTGGTCTGGAGTGCTGTCGGTCTGCAGATTAAGCGCGATTTCAACGGTCGTTCTAAAGTGTTCAACGCACAGGGTTAAGGGGCTTCGGCCCCTTTTCTTCGGGAGAGAGCATGAAAAAGTTAAAAGTCGAGAAGACTGGCTGCTGGGGAACGATTAACGGCGTATTCCAGCAACTGCCGGTGGGCCATGAGTTCGTTGCGGTTGGTGTTCCGCCTGCTTTCGCTGGCCGCGTATCGGTCGTTGGTGAAGTTGAAGAGCAGGAGCTTGAAGTTGCCACACCTGGTGCTGACGATAAACCTGCAGAGCAGGCAGAGCAGGCAGAGCAGGCAGAGCAGGCAGAGCAGGCAGAGCAGGCAGAGCAGGCAGAGCAGGCAGACACCACCGCTAAATCGAAAAAGGCGAAATAACCATGGCTGACCCAATCACAGCGGCAGACGTGCAGGCGTTCCTCGGTGAATTGGGTTACTCCATCCCGGGCGCGCTGCTGGAGCCGATTCTCTGCGTGGTGAACAAGATTATTCCGTGCCTCGATGGTGCGGGTTATGACGACTGCACCGCGAAGCTGATCCTGATGTACGCCGCCGCGCTTATGGCTACTTCGTCCGGCGCGCGCCGCATCAAATCGCAGGGTGCGCCGTCTGGTGCATCCCGTTCGTTTGATTATAGCGACGACAGCATTACCTGGCTGCGTGATTCGCTGGCCCGGATTGATACCAGCGGTTGCACCGGTGAGTTACCGATCAGCGCAGGTAATGGCGTCGGCCTGTTCATGGTGGTAGGGGGGTGCTGATGACGTACAAATCAGTGAAGCACGGTCTACCGCGCTCGTTCACCCGCGTATGGGTGATGACCGACACCGGGCGGGAGACTACCGGCTACGTTAAATCGGATGGTGAGTGGCATATCAACTGTGACCGCATCCGGGCGACTGGCGCGAAGGTGCTGCGCTGGAAGGAGGGCTGATGTCATCGGTAGCGAACTGGTCATACACCGCCACGGCGACAATCTGGCGCAAACTGGAAGGCAATGACGAATACGGCGACCCAATGGGATATGCCGTACCTGAGCAAATCATGGTGGATTACGAAGGTGGTCTGTCAAAGCGTATCGGTAGTCTCGGCGCGGAAATCGTCGTGAAGAATACCGTGTGGACGGAGTTCGCGCTGGCGACCGCCGGTGATTACCTGCTCATTGGCGTTTCGACCGAAGCCGACCCGGTTGTAGCCGGTGCTGACGAGGTGCGGCAGGTTATCCGCTATGCCGACACGTTCGAGCGCCTGGCGGATGATTATGCGATACTGACAGGCGTATGATTTCAACGGAGGTGCTCTGATGTGGATTAGCTTGGCAGTTATAATTCTCGGCGTTGCAACTATCGCGATTTCCTCCAGAAGCATTTACGAGATGTGGCGATGGCTACGCGAAAATCATAAAAATTAAGGTCGCCACGGCGGCCTTTTTTATTGCCTGGAGAAAGCCATGGGCATCAAATTGCGAGGTGTCCAGCGTACTGTGCGCAACACTAACCGCATCATCAACGATATTCAGGGGCGAAAAATTGTGCGTGCCCTTCAGTCTGCGATGCTAATTGGCGGTGCTAGAGCTGCCCTCTACACTCCAATCGATACATCGGCGCTGATTAACAGTCAGTTCAGGGAAATCATAACCAACGGCGCAATTGTTACCGGGCGCGTGGGGTATTCGACGAACTACGCCGTTTATGTTCACGATCCGGCCAACCCTCAGCAATTTAGACGCTCCACAGCTAAGAAAGAGTTCCTTACGCTTGGATTCGAAGAAGAACGAAGCGCTATTGATGCTGCTGTTGCCAAGGAGCTTTCCCTATGAAGCCAATGATGCACGAGCGGGTTAGAAACCTGTTTGTTAACGCAGGGCTAACGTCTGGATTTACTGTCCAGCAATTGATGTACGACGACCCAGGGAAATTATCCGAGGCGTTAATGGTATTCAGGCCTAACGGCGGCACAAACATCCGCAACGAGCTTGGCTCTGAATATCACGTGATAGTCGATGTTATTGGCGCTAAAGGCGTAGGTGCCAAAGACAAAGCCTTAAACGCCGTTCAGCGCATCACTGATTACGTCCAGGCTAATCCTATTAGCGATAGCTGTGTGGGACATATCGAAAATATGGGGGGCATCCCGCCACCGGTATTAACCGAAGAGGGAAGGATAGTTTTCCGACTTCAATTCGCTTGCCTCTACGGGGAGTAAGCACAATCAGCAGGCTGCCGTTCGGCGGCCTTTTTCATTTCAAAGAGGTAAGTAATTATGCAAGGCTGCTCTACTGACAACAGTAAGCTATTTGGTCGTGCCGTTGTGTTAGAGGTGGCCTTGGGCTGCCCTGACGCAGTTCCACCGGAAAGCGAGCGTCAATCCCTCATGGCAGGCACTTCAAAGGGTTTCGACTTCAGCCCTAACACGGTCACCAGCGACGCTGATGATACGAAGGGATACGTTGAAAATATCGTAACTAACTCGGATTTCACCATCAGCTTTGAAGGTGAGGTGCGTAAACGCGACAAGTTGGATCAATTTGGCGTTGGCAAGTTCATCAAATACTACAACGATGAAGTTAAAGCGGGGCGCCAGCCAACCATTTGGGTGTTTATGGATTATGGTCCGGTGCAATTTCAGGGGTACATGGTTATTACCGCACTTAGCTCTGATGGCGGCAGTAATGACATTGTAACGCTTTCCACAGAGTTCAAAGTGGCAGACTCGGACACTATAGATGTTCAGGAAACGCCTGATGATGTGGCTGTTGCAAGCGTCAGCGTTACCCCCGCGACAAGCAGCGGTGCTGTTGGATCAACCGTTCAGCTTACCGCGAACGTTCTCCCTTCTGACGCTACAGATAAAACCGGTACCTGGACATCGTCTGACCCCACCAAGGCCACAGTTAGCTCTACAGGACTTGTGACGCGAGTTGCAACCGGCAGCGCCACGATGACCTTCACCACTAATGACGGTGCAAAAACCGGAACCAGTGCAATCACAGTAACGGCGTAATTACCATTTCAGGGGCTCCCTGATGGT
This sequence comes from Enterobacter sp. 301B, assembly GCF_003850715.1. NCBI lineage: Bacteria > Pseudomonadati > Pseudomonadota > Gammaproteobacteria > Enterobacterales > Enterobacteriaceae > Enterobacter > Enterobacter sp. 301B. Next base: position 2,265 of record NZ_PQTC01000006.1, on the reverse strand, counting down.
GGCCCCGAAAATGGTAATTGCAGAGTAAACCCATGACACCACTTAAAGAAATTGGCGAATTACTTATTAGTGTTGGCCCGGATGATTTCTTTTTCCGGCCGTCATTCATCAATATGACCAGAATTGGCGCGCCAGCAGAAATAGTTCAGACATTTTATGACCTTCATCATGACGAAGTGACTGCGCTTATTCAGTCGGCTATTGATGCGTACGGCTACATACCGCCCTGGCTCATCACACACCTAAAAAGCTCGACATATGGACGCAAAGCATTAATTGCTGCGTCCAGCGTGCTGTCGTCATGCTGCGACAAAGATGTCACTTCACTTACAGGTGAATTAAGGGTCTCCAGGGTCGCAGGGAAGGCATTCAAACTTCGACGCGGCTTAATGGACGAGTTCGACATGTTGGTCATTGCCCAGTCGCTGATCACCCACGGGATTATTGGGAAAGCGAAAGTAAGACACCTTCAGCGCCATGAAAGCGGAGAGGCAACATCTGAGTTTAGAGCCTTCGAGTACATCAGCGCAGCACGTAACCACTTTGGCATGAGCCGGGCGGAAGCGGAGCAGTTATCGATGACGGAATTTCAGCTCTTAATTGCCGCCAAATACCCCGACCAGAAAGGCTTTACAAAAGACGAGTACGACGCGGTTGCTGATGAATATCTGGCGAAGAAGGCGCGACGCCTGGCTAAATCAGGATAGCATCCGATTTCTCACCTGAGATCAATAAATCAGCGTTTGCCGTTGCGATTACCACAAGCCCTGATAGGATTAGTCCGAATAACTCAAAAGGGATGGGGATATGAAGAAGATTGCGCTGTTGTTACTATTAAGCGGATTATTTAGCTCCGCATATGCAGAAGACTGCATTGGATCAGATGGTTACAGTGTTTGCACGAGTACTAGCGAGGCGGCTAACGGAGATACGACAATCTCATCTTACGATACTGAAGGTAATAATTATTCAGTAACATCTGGATCAAGGAATCATTCGGATGGTTCGACAGAGGTGTTTTCTAGTGACTCAGAGGGAAATCAATATTCAGTGAAAAGCTGGTGCGATTCCTCAGGCTGCCATAGTTCCGACAGCGATGGAAATACGTGCACAATAACAAATTCTGGCGAAACAATTGGTTGCTGAGGTTGCTATGTGGAAAAAAACAATATCAGTGATCGTTGTCATCCTTATCGCTTTTTCAATTTTTGTATACACAAGCATTTCGTTTTTTGCTGTGCAGCCAATTGGTGCGATCCCTGAAGGTGCTACGTTTATAATGTGGAAGAAGGGGAAAATGAGTACATTCGAAAGCCCTGACGGATTATGCATCAAAGTAACCGGCGGGGTAAGTCTGATGTGTCGTAGCATGATGCTTAGAACAGCTACGGATGAAGGGGCCGTGCTCTTTAAAATGCCATATATTAAGTCTATATACTTAAAGTCGACTGGCGGTAAAGAGTTCGACAGATAGTCAGATGTAGCCCGACACGACAGAGAAGAAGCCCGCCGCGAGCGGGTTTTTTATTGCCTGGAGAAAAAGAAATGGCTGGCACCGTTAGCGCAGGAACAATCGTTTACGAAGTGGATATGGACACCGCCGGGATCCTTCAGGGACGCCGGGATATTGATGCCGCGTTGAATGGGCTTAACGGTAGCATGGGTCGTCTTGAGGCGGGATTAAACCGCACTGAGCGATCCCTGTCTTCGATTGAAGGCACTATGTCCAGCTTAACTGGCGTCGCGAAAGCGCTCATAGCAGCTCTTTCTGTCCAGCAGGTTGGCGCATATGCCCAGGCATGGCAGGACCTGAGTAATAAACTGGCAAACGCAGTCAGGGATTCCGTACCGCCGTTTGAAACACTGGCTGATGTCACAGAGCGTGTTTTCGACATCTCGCAAAAGACCCGCTCTGGTCTTGATGCCACCGCCACGCTATATGCACGACTGGAGCGCTCAACGAGTAGCTACGGCGTAAGTGTAGAGGACATCACCAGGCTGACAACCATTATTAACCAAGGTTTTGTGGTGTCAGGGGCAACAGCCGAGGAGGCGAGCAACGCAATCATTCAGCTTGCTCAGGGGCTGGCGTCCGGCGCTTTAAGAGGTGATGAATTTAACTCTGTGAACGAGCAGGGTGAATCGCCACGGGTTTAACAGACACCTCAGAGTCATTTAAGATGGCTTAAAGAGAGGTGCCCATGAGCGGTAAGCGTTATCCCGAAGAGTTTAAAACTGAAGCAGTCAAACAGGTTGTTGATCGCG
>NZ_PQTC01000068.1:0-1229 GCF_003850715.1 Enterobacter sp. 301B | reverse complement strand
TGAATCGCCACGGATAATCTAGACACTTCCTAGCCGTTGATAATACTGGTTTTCATATTCTGTCGGTGACATCTGATCGCTGGAACCATGCCGACGCTTACTGTTATAAAACATTTCGATGTAATCAAAAATATCGCTGCGGGCTTCTTCCCGCGTTCCGTAGCTCTTTTTCTTTATCCGTTCGCGTTTCAACAACTGGAAAAAGCTTTCTGCAACCGCATTATCATGGCAGTTACCGCGACGGCTCATGCTGCCCTCCAGGCCGTGTGATTTCAGGAACGACTGCCACTCATGGCTTGTGTACTGACTGCCCTGATCCGAATGAACCAGCACCTGTTTTTGGGGATTACGGCGCCATACAGCCATCAGCAGTGCGTTCAGGACAATGTCCTTTGTCATCCGGGATTGCATGGACCAGCCGATAATTTTGCGTGAGAACAGATCAACAACCACGGCAAGATACAGCCAGCCTTCGTGGGTCCTGATGTAGGTTATGTCCGTTACCCAACGCTTATCCGGAGCATCCGGATTGAACTGTCGCTGGAGCCTGTTGGGCGACACGATACTGGCCTCGCCTTTACGTGCCCGCGGGCTCCGGTATCCGACCTGAGCCTTTATCCCGACACGTTTCATCAGTCGCCAGACTCTGTTCACTCCGCACTGTTGCCCGCTGTCCCGCAGATCCAGATGGATTTTGCGATAACCATAGACGCATCCCGATTCCAGCCAGAACTGTTTAATCTGTCCTGTCAGTCTCAGGTCTGCCTGATGGCGTTGTGAATGCGGCTGCTGAAGCCAGGCGTAAAAACCACTGGGATGAACATCCAGCACCCGACAGAGCAGGCGAACAGGCCAGCAACAGGTGTTGTCACGGATAAAGGCGTACCTCAGTCGGACAGCTTTGCGAAGTACGCCGCGGCTTTTTTTAATATGTCCCGTTCGTCGGTAACCCGCTTCAGCTCTTTCTGGAGACGGCGGATCTCGGCCTGAGCATCTGACTGTTCTTTATTAGCGGAAGAATCCGGACCGTACTTCTTTATCCAGGCGTAAAGGCTGTGGGTGGTGATATCGAGACGTGTTGCAACGCTGGCAACAGAATAACCGCGATCAACAACCTGTTTGACTGCTTCAGTTTTAAACTCTTCGGGATAACGCTTACCGCTCATGGGCACCTCTCTTTAAGCCATCTTAAATGACTCTGAGGTGTCTGTTAAACCCGTGGCGATTCA
>NZ_PQTC01000067.1:0-1294 GCF_003850715.1 Enterobacter sp. 301B | reverse complement strand
GGTATGAACCGGAAACATGGGTAACACTTTAGACCGGATACATGGGTAACAGTTATAACTGGCATAGAAGAGGAGACTCGCTATGCCCTGGACTGAGACCCGACCTATGCAACGCCTTGATTTTATCCGTGCCTGCCATGCAGGTACGGATTCTTTTTCTGCCCTCTGCCGTCTCTTCGGCATCAGTCGAAAAACCGGTTACAAATGGCTTCAGCGTTTTGACCCCTCTGACCTGTCATCTCTTTCTGACCGGTCGCGTGCTCCGCACTCCCACTCCCGGACAGTTCCTGAAGATATCGCCGGGCAGCTTACGGCCCTGAGGCAAAAACACCCTGACTGGGGCCCCAAAAAACTGCGGATGTGGCTGCTCAATCATCACGTCGATTTTACCGTCCCCGCTGCCAGTACTATCGGCGATATCCTCAAGCGTGAAGGCCTGGTTCCGGATAAAAAGCGAAAACGCAGAACCCCGGGCAATCGCCAGCCCCTGACCATCATCAGTGAGAACAATCAGGTCTGGAGCGCTGATTTTAAAGGCAAGTTCAGGCTGCTGAGCCGGAAATACTGTCATCCCTTCACCCTCACCGACAATCACAGCCGGTATCTTCTGAGCTGCCGGGGAGCAGACCGGGAGAGCGAGCCCTTCGTCAGGCAGTGCCTGACGGATGCGTTCCTGGAGTACGGTCTGCCGGAAGTCCTGAGAACGGATAATGGTCAGCCTTTCGCAGGAACAGGTATCGCCGGGTTAAGTCGCCTTGCAGTCTGGCTGATAAAGCTGGGCATCAGACCGGAACGCATCAGAAAGGGGCATCCGGAAGAAAACGGCCGTCATGAGCGAATGCATCGTTCGCTGAAAAGTGCAGTAAAACAGGGCAACATCTTTATGACGATGGAAGAACAACAGCGGTGGTTCAGTGGCTACCGGGAAGAGTTTAACTACGAAAGGCCACATGAAGCCCTGGCGGGTGCAACGCCCGGAACGGTATGGCAACCCTCAGGCCGGCACTGGGATGGCAGGGTTCCTGAATATGCTTATCCGGAAGGAGGTACGGTCTACAGGGTGAAATCAAGGGGGACACTCTATATGGGGAAAAAGGGGACGGTGTTCCTGAGTGAAGCGCTGACTGATGAGTACATCATGCTGGAAGAACAAGATGATGGCCTGGAGGCCATCATCTTTAATGGAATAACGCTTGCGTACTACGACCGAAAAACCCAGAGTGTGCTCCGGATAGACTGAAAAGTGTTACCTATGTTCCCGGTCTGATCTGTTACCTATGTATCCGGTCATACA
>NZ_PQTC01000066.1:0-1301 GCF_003850715.1 Enterobacter sp. 301B | reverse complement strand
CTCGCAGCAGCGAGCGGCGTTTTGTCTAACAGCGGCTGGGCGAAATTCCCGCTAACCGGCGGTGTTATGTTAATAGTGCAGTGGGGCGATGGGAGGGAGGCGTAACAAGCACTACATATAATTGTGATATTACGTTTCCTGTCGCGTTCCCGGCGGCTTGCTTCGGTGTATATTCAAGCGCAGGCGTAAGGGCATCAAATTATGATTATGTGCCATCGTATAGAACTTTAAGGCAAGCTGTTTCAGTCGGCTACCCAACGAAAACCGGCGCTAATGCTCAGTTTTTCCTTGATGATACGCTGCCTGGTAACTCCCGTATGTTTACGTGGTTTGCAATAGGTTTTTAAATTAATCCGGTAGCGAACCTGACTGGAATGGGTTATTAAAAATAAAGCCCTTACGGGCTTTATTTCACTCAGGCCAATTTTTTACTACGTAACCGTTGTTTACTGCCTCAATGAGAATCCATTGAGGTATCGCAGGCAACGCTATGCCCGGCCATCCCTCACTCTCAGGCCAAACTTTAAACTTTTGCCTTACATCCAACAGCTCCGCTTGCTGCTCAGAGGTTAATAAAACATTGTTGATAGTGTAATCAGAAACAAGCATCCGATCTGTACTGACGATGAATTCATCCCGCAAAGCACGGGCGCGTGCCTGGATTTGTTCCGGGCTTTCTTCCACAACGGGAATATCAATCCAGATCGGCAACCCATCAGCTCCAATGCCACGCAACTTCCCTTCTGGTGGCGTCGCGGAAAATTCGCTAAACACGCTATCTTCCACTTCGATTAAATCATTCGGGAGACTACCTGCATTTACATAAGACTCCTTTAAAGCTACGGGATAAAAAGCATTATTTGCAGGGCTAAACCAATAGTTCATAACGCACTCCTTAGTTTGAAACTCAGATCGTAAGTGCGGTTTCATAAAAAAATTATCTAGCTACTTTGTGTGAGTAATAACACAATATTTTGACGTCAGTAGCCAACAGCGAACCAGTAAACGCTACGTTCAAAAGGTTGCTGCACGCCGTTCACTGTTCTGGCGCACAAAGCAAACGCGCTGGTTTTATCCCTGATAAATCCATTAGTCATAGTTACCATGCTCACATCAGCGGAATCAGTTGTATGGGCCATAGCAACCAGGCATAAACCACCGACGGGAAATGCAATTGGGAATTTAAAAGAATAATTACTCGCACCGGTTAAAAGCCCCCACTGCAGCAGCATTTTTTTGCCGCCAGTAACGGGAATATATAGCCATCCATTAGCACCGATCTGTGCGGTGGCCGCCTCCAT
>NZ_PQTC01000065.1:0-1334 GCF_003850715.1 Enterobacter sp. 301B | reverse complement strand
CGCCCCGCTACGTAACCGGCAGCAGTGGCCCCGGCAACGGCCATTGTGCCACCACCGCGAAGTTTGCCCGCCGTTTGCTGCATCCGGTCATAGCGCGCACGTGCCTGCGTGACCGCGGCAAGCTGTCGCCGCTCCCGCTCTAGCGTCTGGTTGTACTGTTCGGTTCGGCGTATGGCGCTCTGAATAGTGCGATCGCTGCCGACCAGCGAAACGCCGTGGCTGCGCAGTGCCTGTGAGGCGGCGCGCAGCTTAACCATTTCCTGCGTGCGTGCAGAATTAAGGCGCTCGAGCTTTGCGGCCAGCGCTGCCATATGTGCTTTTTGCTTGTCTGTAAGCTGTGTACCTTCCCGCTGCGCCTGATTCAGCCCTTCAAGTGCCCGGCTGGCGTCGTCAATTTTGCGGGAGGTCTTTTGCACGCTGTCGCGCAGACGGTTGAACGTACGGGACTGACTGTCCAGATCTTTAATGCTGGACTGCGTTTTTTTGAGGGATTCAGACAAACCGCCCGCACTCTGGCGGGCGGCATTGACCGGGCGGGTAAGTTTATCGATCGCGCTGAACGCGACGCGAATATTAAGGCTTTTCACTGTCACTGGCTCCACTTCGGACAGCCGCCCGTTCACGCCAGGCTATGACTTCGCCCAGTTCCATCGTGAAGACTTCAGAGGGCGGCCAGTTGAAAACAACCGCGATATCAGCAACCAGATCGTCGATCAGGTCGAACCGCAGAAGTGTTACTGATTCTCCGTCTCCGCCTCGCTCGACGCTCCAGACCCCGCAGGTGTCAAAAAAGGGACGAGCGCTTCTGACAGGCTGACGAAATCGCGTGTATCCATTTCGTTAATCTCAGTCTGTTTGAGACGTGGTGATGTGACGCGGGTCAGCAGTACCGCCACCGAATCCACATCCATATTCATCACGTTGACCAGCTTCAGCCCACGCAAGGAGCCAGCCTGTTTGATCTCATCCGTGATCGTAACCTGAGTAATTTTCTCATCCCCGCGAACAACGGGTTTTGCCAGCGTAATGGCGTTATCGGTCTTTTTGCTCATTGTTGAAAGCTCCGGGCGGCACGGCTGTGCCGCCACTTATCAGGTTAATCAGTTACCCATTCCCAGCGCAGACGTGATGCGGTCAGGGTAGATATTCTTGCCATCTTTCTTGTAGATGAAGTTCAGCAGATCAAACTCAAACAGCGGCTTGTCGTCGATGCTGAGCCTGTAATAGGTATTCTTCATCGTGTAGCTGACAGAGGTATCTTCTCCCTGCTTGCTTTCACCACCATCCATTTCGGTGATACGGCCGCGCAGCTCGACCTCAACCAGCAGGCTTTC
>NZ_PQTC01000064.1:0-1392 GCF_003850715.1 Enterobacter sp. 301B | reverse complement strand
GATTTATTCATAGATGGTCGCCTCCTGTTTGCCAAGCTAAATATGTTGTGGTGGCTTTACTGGTCATCGATTGCAGCCATAGATCCGGACTTTGCCGAGGTGATGTAAAATACCTCTGTCCCTGATGGAATACGCTGATGGAGGCCTCTATCAACAAAGCGCTCTTTCAGGAGCCTTGAATAAACCGGGTTTTCCCCATCGCGGTCTGACCTGTCTTGCCATCACTTCATGCTTGCCTGGGCAATCGGTGGTGTTGTTTCTGTCTTACTGATTAAGCAACTTAAGCGCTTATTATTGGTGCACAATACTCCCGCTCTTTGGCCAGGAGCGCCCACACAGTCCGCGCATTCTTGTTAGCCAATGCTACCGAGGCAATGTTGTTATTCCGGCGCGCCATTAGCTGGTTAGCCCAGCTCGATACGGCATCCTGTTTATGTTTGGCCGACTGCAATACCGCCCTGGCACCATGGATAAGCAAGGTCCTCAAATAGGTATCACCTCGCTTGCTTATCCCGAGCAGGACTTGTTTACCCCCACTGGAGTGCTGACGTGGAACCAATCCGAGCCAGGCAGCCAGTTGTCGGCCATTCTCGAAATTGTTGGCTTTACCAATGGTCGCAATCAGCGCGCTGGCGGTAACAGGGCCAATACCAGGGATCTTGCCGATACGCTGGCAGAGAGCATTTTGCCGATAGCACTGCTCAATCTGCTTGTCGAGTGTAGCGATGACATCGAACAGGTACGCCATGTGGTGCTGTAGTAGACTCAGCTGTGTACGAAACAGGACGGGTAACGGGTTATCCGCATCTTCCACGAGCTCAGGTAATCGTCGCTGTAGCTGCTGGATACCTCGGGGGACGACAATGCCAAATTCGGCCAATAACCCCCTGATTTGATTGGCTTGTGCGGTTCGCTGTTTGATGAAGCTCTGACGACTCCGGTGAAGTGCCAATACGGCTTGCTGCTCAGCGGTTTTGACCGGCACGAACCGCATGTTAGGTCGAGTGACGGCTTCACAAATAGCTTCAGCGTCTGCAGCATCATGCTTATTGGTTTTAACATAGGGTTTGACGAACTGAGGGGCCATCAGTTTGACATTATGGCCCATCGATATCAGTTTATTGGCCCAGAAATGAGCAGATGCACAGGCCTCCATGCCGATCAAACAGGGTGGGATGTTGGCAAAAAAGGAGGCCATTTGTGCCCGTCTGAGTTGTTTGTTGAACAACCGTTTTCCGTGCTCGTCAACCCCATGGATCTGGAAAACGTTTTTTGCCAAATCGATTCCAATAGTTTTAACGTTCATGATAGCAGCGCTCCGTTCAATGAGTGACGATTTATCGTCCCACTGTGGCACAAGAGATGGGAGGCGACCATTCCATTAACAAAGCC
>NZ_PQTC01000062.1:0-1581 GCF_003850715.1 Enterobacter sp. 301B | reverse complement strand
ATCCGGCAGCGATAAAAGCTGCCGCTATCAGACCAATCGGGCTAAGTAGCAGTGAAAGTGCTGCACCCAGTACAGATATTGAGGTCGTGATAATGCTCCATATGGTCGTAAAGCCCGTCAGGCGAAGAGCGAGCATTCCAATGTTTTTGAACAGAGATCTTAATGCTGCTCCTGGGGCAAGAAACGCCCCCATAAGACCGGCACGAATACCGGGCGTAATGATCGATATGCCTCGCAGCTTACTGAGCATTGATGTGAGAACAGGCCCCCATCCGCGCACACTTGCCATTGCAGGGCCGGAAGCTGTTCCAAGCGTTCGGATGGCGGATATTGTTCCGGTTGTCCCCCCTATCAGCAGGGTAAAACCTAACTGGAGTTTAGCCAGCGGCCCCATCAGCAGTCCGATCGCCAGCGAGGTGCCGCCAATCGCGGCGGTCAGTGCCAGAACGCTACCGCCGACAATCAGCAGGGACTGGGCGAGCTTCGGATTTTCCTTCGCCCACTGCGTCATATTCCCCACAACATCACTCAGTCCCTGAGTCAGGGCGCGAAGCTGATTGTCGACGAGGTCGTTAATCTGGATGCGGAACCCTTCCCAGGCGCTGTCCAGATTTTTGAGATCGCCATCAAGGTTATCCGCCATTATTTTGGCGGCTTTCTGCGACTCACCTTTAGCGTTTTTCAGTGCTTCCAGTAACTTCTGGAGTTCACCGCTGCCGGCTGACATAACCAGTGCCTGCAATGACTTTGACGCCTCTTCACCAGCAATATCTTTGAAGAATGAGAGCTTGTCAGTATCGCCGTACTTGCTGATCTTTTTATAGAGATCGGTTAGAACCTCTTCAGCAGGGCGCATTTTCCCCGTGGCATCAGCAACGTCTACGCCAAGCTCCTTGAGCGCGGTTTTTGCCCTGCCGGTTGGGGCGGCAAGGCGTGAAAACGCGGCCTGTAATCCAGTCCCGGCGATACTCCCGCGCAGGCCCACGTTTGCCATCACGCCGATCATGGCCGTTGTCTGTTCTACGCTGACGCCAAGACTGGAAAGACCTGTCCCGGCGTACTTCATCGCCTCTCCAATATTTTGCAGATCGGTGTTGGTACGGGTGAACGCGCCAGTTAAAACATCACTGACGCGATCCATTTCTTTGGGATCGAGGCGGAACTGAGACAGGATGTTTGAACTGATATCGGCACTTTCGCCTAAATCCATTCCTCCTGCCAGCGCCATATTGAGCACGCCGGGCAGTGCGGCCTGAATGGCCTGCGGAGTGAAACCGGCCATAGCGAGAAACGCCTGCCCGCTGGCGGCGTCAGTCGTGGTGAACTGCGTTTCAGCACCCAGCTTTTTAGCCTGATCGCGGAGTGCGGAAAAGTCTGCTGAGCTTTTATCTATGCGGGTCAGCGCCTGCACGCGGGACATTTCACGGTCAAACCCAACGGCGGGGGATAAAAAGCGCCCCGCTACGTAACCGGCAGCAGTGGCCCCGGCAACGGCCATTGTGCCCCCGCCGCGAAGTTTGCCCGCCGTTTGTTGCATCTGGTCGTAGCGCGCACGTGCCTGCGTGACCGCGGCAAGCTGTC
>NZ_PQTC01000061.1:0-1587 GCF_003850715.1 Enterobacter sp. 301B | reverse complement strand
ATCCGGCAGCGATAAAAGCTGCCGCTATCAGACCAATCGGGCTAAGTAGCAGTGAAAGTGCTGCACCCAGTACAGATATTGAGGTCGTGATAATGCTCCATATGGTCGTAAAGCCCGTCAGGCGAAGGGCGAGCATCCCGATGTTTTTGGTCAGCGCACCCAGCGCGGCACCAGGAGCAAGAAATGCCCCCATCAGCGCGCCGCGCATAGCGGGTATGATGGTTGAAACTCCACGCATTTTCCCTGCTAACGAGCCGAGAACTGGCCCCCATCCGCGCACGCTTGCCATTGCCGGGCCGGAAGCTGTGCCGAGTGTGCGCAGAGCGGAAATCGTTCCGGTTATGCCTCTGCCCCCCGTCAGCAGGGTAAAACCTAACTGGAGTTTAGCCAGCGGGCCCATCAGCAGGCCGATCGCCAGCGATGTGCCGCCAATGGCGGCGGTCAGTGCCAGAACGCTACCGCCGACAACCAGCAGGGATTGTGCAAGCTTCGGATTCTCCTTAGCCCACTCCGTCATATTCCCCACAACGTCACTCAGTCCCTGAGTCAGGGCGCGCAGCTGGTTGTTGACGAGATCGTTAATCTGAATACGGAAGCCTTCCCAGGCGCTGTCCAGATTTTTGAGATCGCCATCAAGGTTATCCGCCATTATTTTTGCGGCTTTCTGCGCCTCACCTTTGGCGTTTTTCAGTTCACCCAGCAGCTTCTGAAGTTCGCCGCTCCCAGCCGACATAACCAGAGCCTGGAATGACTTTGACGCCTCTTCACCGGCAATATCTTTGAAGAATGAGAGCTTATCGGTATCCCCGTACTTGCTGATCTTTTTATAGAGATCGGTGAGAACCACTTCAGCAGGGCGCATTTTCCCCGTGGCGTCAGCGACTTCTACGCCCAATTCTTTAAGCGCGGTTTTTGCCCTGCCAGTTGGTGCGGCAAGGCGTGAAAATGTGGCCTGCAAACCTGTACCTGCGATACTCCCGCGCAAGCCCACGTTCGCCATCACGCCGATCATGGCCGTGGTCTGTTCGACGCTCACGCCAAGGTTTGAAAGACCTGTCCCGGCGTACTTCATTGCCTCGCCGATATTTTGCAGATCGGTGTTGGTGCGGGTGAACGCGCCCGTTAAAACGTCACTGACGCGATCCATTTCTTTGGGATCGAGGCGGAACTGAGACAGGATGTTTGAGCTGATATCGGCGCTTTCACCTAAATCCATGCCACCGGCCAGTGCCATATTGAGCACGCCAGGCAGCGCGGCCTGAATAGCCTTCGGAGTGAAACCGGCCATTGCGAGAAACGCCTGACCGCTGGCAGCGTCCGTCGTGGTGAACTGCGTTTCAGCGCCCAGCTTTTTGGCCTGATCGCGGAGTGCCGAAAAGTCTGCTGAGCTTTTATCTATACGGGTCAGCGCCTGCACGCGGGACATTTCCCGGTCAAACCCAACGGCAGGGGATAAGAAACGCCCCGCTACGTAACCGGCAGCAGTGGCCCCGGCAACGGCCATTGTGCCACCACCGCGAAGTTTGCCCGCCGTTTGCTGCATCCGGTCATAGCGCGCACGTGCCTGCGTGACCGCGGCAAGCTGTC
>NZ_PQTC01000060.1:0-2823 GCF_003850715.1 Enterobacter sp. 301B | reverse complement strand
TTTGCTACTTGTTTGCTACCGCTACCCTCTGCTGTGAAAAGAGTCAGGCACGTTAGCGATGTATACATCGCTAACGTGCCTGACTCTTTTCACAGCAGAGGGTAGCGGTAGCAAACAAGTAGCAAACAGATAGCAAACAAGTAGCAAACAGGTAGCAAAAAGATAGCAAACATACGGTTTCGGGCGGAACCTGACCAGGAGTCATTGGCGTGCCGGCGGTACTCCAAAAACACATATTGTCCCGCTGTTTTGTGAATAAGCCAGCATAGCTGTGGGCACAAAACATTTCCTGTCCGCTGCTTTAACCTTTGTAATCCAGGAACGTCAGGTGACGTCACTTTGCGGCGTTAGCCCTATCCTGCATCCTATGAAAAAATGCAGTTACGGAGTGTAAGGTGCCGGACGTGAGGCCGAATATATTCCGCTTCCTCGCTCACTGACTCGCTGCGCTCGGTCGTTCGGCTGCGGCGAGCGGAGGGAACAGGCACATCAAAAGATGAAGCCATGAGGGACGATGAGAGGGAAAAAAACGCCGCGGTGTTGCCGGTTTTCCATAGGCTCCGCCCCCCTGACAAGCATCACAGAATCTGACGCTCAAATCAGTGGTGGCGAAACCCGACAGGACTATAAAGATCCCAGGCGTTTCCCCCTGGTAGCTCCCTCGTGCGCTCTCCTGTTCCTGCCTTTCGGTTTACCGGTGTCACTCCGCTGTTATGGCCGCGTTTATCTCATTCCACGCCTGACACTCAGTTCCGGGTAGGCAGTTCGCTCCAAGCTGGACTGTATGCACGAACCCCCCGTTCAGTCCGACCGCTGCGCCTTTTCCGGTAACTATCGTCTTGAGTCCAACCCGGAAAGGCACGACTTATCGCCACTGGCAGCGGCCACTGGTAAGAGGGTGTACAAGAGATTACTAATGCAGAGTTCTTGAAGTATCAGCCTAACTACGGCTAAACTGGAAGGACGTATTTGGTGGCAGCGGTCTTGTACACCCTGTTACCACGGTTCAGAAGTTCCCCAACTTGCTGAACCTTCGAAAAACCACCTCCCCAGGTGGTTTTTTCGTTTCAGGATTAAAGATACTCTGCGTCCCACTCAATCTCAAGAAATTATCTTTACCAAGCCATTGACTTAATAAAAAAAAACCATATAATAGCCTCATGGGCTTGAATCACTTTAGTGATTCAAGCCCATGACCTAAGTCGTTGATTTAACTGAGATTAATGTGGATCGTCGTAATCCACATTACGGACGTTGGCACCATCCCACTCAAAGAAAATACGATAGTTCGCCGACACCTTTAATGACCAGCGGGTTGGGGTATATTCAGCATACGAATGAAGATCCAAACCAGGAAGGTCAAGATCATTTATTGAAGTAGCGGTATCTAAAGCGTTTAAGATAATCTCTATTTTCTTTTTATGCGCTTGTGCTACCTTACTTGTATCACCACTGTTAAATTGTTTTAGTTTTTTGGATTTAAAATTTTTAATCATTGAACTTCTCCATATGAAAATTTTTATGTTTTAGAAGTTCTTCTTGTTTAGTAAAGTTTCTTGACTATGTTCTATTTATAGGTAGTATTCTACGCCTGCGAAGCTTTAGAACTGCCAGATAGTAACTACAAGAACAAAACAGAAGAACCAAACTGTTAACGTTAAGAAAAAAATTACCCTTAACTAATCCATTTTATCACAAATGGATTGCTTATGTCAATAGGTTTGCGCGTTGCGCAAGGCGCAAAATCAGAGTATTTAGGAGGTTGCATGTTTACATTGCAAAAACCTATGCACCCCGGCGAGTTTATCCGCGAAGTATATTTAGAGCCGTTAGAGCTTCAAATAGGAACGTTTGCAGAAAAGCTTGGTGTTGATACATCAACCGTTAGCCGGTTAGTAAACCAAAAAGCTGACCTTTCTTATGAAATGGCATTACGCCTATCAAAAGCCTTAGGGCGTTCTGCTGACTCTTGGATGAAAATGCAAATAGCATATGGTTTATATCGTGCTCAAGATAAAGTAAATCTTGAAGAAGTTGAGGTGGTTTACCGCCCACGGAACTTGGATGCTCCTGAAAAACAGGTCCATGAATTTTATGAAAATATCTAAAAACGATATTTCATTTAGGTAAAGAAAAGCTCCTAACCATAGGGGCTTTTTGTCTCTACACCTGTGTATTTATGTGAAGACCTAAGGCAGCATCGTTATTCCTGAAGATGCTTAAACAGCGGGTGTTGAGCCTGTATCAACCATTGATAGTGATCTGTATATCCTCTTCACTAACCCCAAACTTCATAGCCAGCCCCCTTCTATGCTTACCTAGAGAATTTACCATAACATCCGTTGCCCGCACCTTCTCAGACGGCCTGAAGGCGTTTCTGCCGCGTCCGGCCGATTTCCGGCACCTTTCCCTATCCCAAACACTGAAAAACGCCCCTGATGATTTTTGCGCAGCTGCATGGCTATGCACAGACATGCCTGGCCTCCATTTTAGCGGCTAAAATCCGGCGAGCGCCCTGAAAGCCATCATGAACCACCCTGATAACGGTGAACGGGTGCGCAGTTTACTGTGCGGCCGTGAGGCGTTGGCCAGGCCGTCAGGCATGGCAGGATTTATTGCCAAAGGGGTCGGATTTAACCTGGGGTGATCAGCGCGCAGAGATGAACGGGATTCGGAAGGGGAACCCTTGCGGCGCGGCGATGTATACATCGCTAACGTGCCTGACTCTTTTCACAGCAGAGGGTAGCGGTAGCAAACAAGTAGCAAACAGATAGCAAACAAGTAGCAAACAGGTAGCAAAAAGATAGCAAACATACGGTTTCG